>JASHYU010000091.1 GCA_030042855.1 Thermoplasmata archaeon | reverse complement strand
TATCATCGCAGACCTGCGGGCGTTCGCCCACCGTCCGATTCGTTCCTATGCTATAGGCCTTGCGAAAGTGTATCATGGGAATGCCGACGAATCACCCGCGGGAGCCGGTCTGCTCGCTCCCCACGGCTTTATGGGGGACCCCGGGTCTTGGTCGTCCGATGCTGTCCGATGCCTACGGACGCGAAGTGACCGACATCCGGATCAGCGTGACGAAACGCTGCAACTTCGGCTGCGTCTACTGCCACGACGAGGGTCTCGGTCCTGTCGCTCGTCCCCGCTCCCCCCATGGCGAGGAGATGACGGTCGCCGAAATCGACCGGCTCATCACCGTCGCCCGGGAGTTCGGGATCCGATCCGTGAAGTTCACCGGCGGCGAGCCTCTCGTCCGCGATGACCTCGAGGACATCGTGGGACGGTCGGTCGAGCAGATCCCGGACGTCTCCCTGACGACGAACGGATCGATGCTCGAAGGGCGGGCCGAAGCGCTGCGCGACGCGGGCCTGAAGCGGGTCAACGTCTCGGTCGACTCCATCGACCCGACGCAGTTCCGCTCGATCCGCAAGGGAGGCCTCGCTCCGGTCCTACGCGGGATCCGCGAGGCGTTGAGGGTCGGCCTCAAGCCGGTCAAACTGAACATGGTCATCTTCCGCCCCACGCTCGATACCATCCCGAAGATGATCGACTACGTCGGCGCGACGGACGGGCTCAAGCTCCAGCTGATCCAGTTCATGCCCGAGCTCGTCCGGCACCGGGAGTGGATGGTCGACATCGACGCGGTCCGCCGCTGGCTCGAGGACCACGCGAGCCGCGTCCTGGTGCGCGAGATGCACCATCGCCGGGTCTACCTCTTCCGCAACGTCGAGGTCGAGCTGGTCGACCCGGTCTACAACGCCGAGTTCTGCTCGAACTGCCACCGGATCCGCGTGACGCACAAGGGTGAGCTCAAGGGTTGCCTCAACCGGACGGACGACCTCATCCCCACGCGCGGGCTCGACGACGAAGGGTTGCGGGCCGCCTTCCGTCGGGTGGTCGCGACGCGGATGCCGTACTACGGCGCCTACGTGACCGACTATCCGACGCGGGCCGCGCTCGCCGATCTGCTGCCGATGGTCACGACGCCCCGGGCGGCATGACCGGCCCCTCGGCGACGCCGCCCTTCGGAGCGTCGGTCGAGGAGGTTCAGGAGTCGCTCTCGCGGGAGCGCTACGTCCTCGACCGGGGGCTCGCGACGGCCGTCTATCTAGCGCTCCGGCTCGGTAAGCCGCTGCTCCTGGAAGGGGAGCCCGGTTGCGGCAAGACCGAGATCGCGAAGGCGCTCGCCGCCGCGTCCGGGGCCGAGCTGATCCGGCTGCAGTGCTACGAGGGCCTCGACGCGAGCGCCTCCCTGTACGAGTGGGACTATCCCCGCCAGCTGCTCGAGATCCGCCTCCACGAGCGGGACCGTTCGACACCGGAGCTCGAGACGGAGATCTACTCCGAGCGGTTCCTCCTCCGCCGCCCGCTGCTCCGGGCCCTCGAGGGGGCCGGACCGGTGCGCCCCGTGCTGCTCATCGACGAGCTCGATCGGGCGGACGAGGAGTTCGAGGGACTCCTCCTCGAGGTCCTCTCGGACTTTCAAGTGACGATCCCCGAGTTCGGGTCGGTCCGGGCCCGGACGATCCCCGTCGTGATCCTGACTTCGAACCGCACGCGCGAGCTCGGAGACGCCGTGAAGCGACGCTGCCTGTACGCCTACATCCCCTACCCGACCGCGGAGAAGGAGATCGAGATCCTGCATCGACGGCTTCCCGCGCTGTCGGAGCATCTCGCGCGAGAGATCACCGCGTTCGTCCAGCGCCTGAGGGCGGACGAGGACCTCGCGAAGCGCCCCGGGGTCGCGGAAACGCTCGACTGGGCCGCGGCGCTCCTCGCTCTGGGCGAGGCGGGGTTGCGCCCGGGCACGGTCGCCGAAACCCTCGGCCTCCTGCTCAAGGACGCGCGGGACCTCGAGACGGTGCGTCGCGACCGGCTCGCCGCGCTCCTCGCGAGCCCATGACCGCGGACGGCCTCGCGCCGTTCGACCACCGGTTCGTGCTCCGGCTCCAGGGGTTCCTGGACCGCCTCCGCGAGGAGGGCGTGCCGGTGGGAGTCGGCGCCGGGGTCGACCTGGGCGAGGCGATCGCCCTGATCTCCCCGCTCGATCCGTCGACGTTCCGGGAGGCGTGTCGGGTGACCCTCGCGAAGTCGCCGGCAGAGGTCGCGATCGTCGACCGGGTCTTCCTCGAGTACTGGTGGAACCGGGGCGCCGTCCCCATCCCCCCACCCTCGGAGGAGGGGAAGGTCCCCCGAGCGCGCCCTCCGTCCCCGGGGGGGAGACCGCTCCCCCTGCGCCGGACCGTTCCGTCGCCGGTCCCGCCAGTCGCTCGGTTCGAAGGGGCGTACAGTCCGCGCGCCCCCGACGCCGACCCGGCGGCCCGCGCCGCGACGGAATCCGAACTGCGTCGCTTCCGTCGGGCGGCCCGCCGGTTCCGGCGGTCGGTCGCGACCCGCCCGGGGCGAAGCTGGCACCGGGCGTCCGGGGGGACGATCGACCCGAGGCGCACCGCGGCCCACGGGGTACGGACCGCCGGAGAGTGGGTCGAGCTCCTCCGGCGGGATCGGCCCCCGCGCCGTGCCGACCTCGTCGTCCTCTGGGACGTCAGCGGATCGATGCGCGAGCATACCGGTTCGCTCTTCGCCCTGGTCCATGCCCTTCACCGGACCGTGCGGAAGACCCGGGTGTTCGCCTTCGGCC
>JASHYU010000090.1 GCA_030042855.1 Thermoplasmata archaeon | reverse complement strand
GCCCGACGATGCCTCGTCGCGCTGGCGGCCCCCGAGGAGGTCGACGCACGCGTCCGCGCGGAGGGTTCCGCCCGGGCCTCGGCCGCGGTCCGACGGATCGGCCGACCCACCGGCCCATCGGATCCGGGGATCCTCCGCACCGGCGAGGAGTTCGTCCGGGGGGGAGGCCGGATCGATCTCGCCCGCCCGGCGCGCCGGTTCTGGCTCGCCCGGGACCATGCCGGAGGGGACTGGCTGCTCGAGGAGCTCGGCAGCGTGGACCGCGCCTCGCTCACCGCGCGACGCATGCCCCGTCTCCCGTTCCGGCGGCCGGTCAGCCTGCCCCCGCGCCTAGCCCGGGCGGCCGCGAACCTGGCCCGGATCGGACCCGGACGCCGGGTCCTCGACCCGTTCCTCGGCACGGGCGCGCTCTTGGCGGAGGCAGGGCTTCTCGGGGCCCGGATCTTCGGGATCGATCGGAGCGCGACGATGGTCCGGGGCGCGCTCCGGAACCTGGCGTTCCTCGGCGTCAGTGCGGCGGCGATCGTCGAGGGAGATGCCGGCGAGGTCGAATTCCCGGTTCCCCACGCCCCGTTCGACGCGATCCTCACCGATCCCCCGTACGGCCGGTCCTCGACGACCGGGGGCGAATCGGCCGAACGGCTGGTGGAGCGCGTCCTTCCGCGCTGGGCCGAACGCCTCGCGCCCGGGGGCCGGATCGTACTGATCGTTCCGCACGGCTCGCCCGACCCTCCCGGCCTCGGGGCCCGCCGGGTGGCCGTAGCCGTCCGCGTCCACCGCAGCCTCACCCGGGAGTTCCGCGTCTACGAGCTGTCGGCGAGCGCCGGACCCTCCTTCGCCGCGCCCGGCGACCCGTAAGGGGCGCGAACGCCGTGGCCTCGGACCCACGCCCCGCGCGTGCCGGCCGCTCCGGCTCGCCCGTTCAGGCGAACTCGGCCGTGACGCTGGTCGACGCCGTGCCGGTCCCCGACGAAGCGCAGTACTGGCTCACCGAGAACGAGAGGACCGCGGCGAGCGCGGCCTCCGGGTTGGAGAACTCGACGAGCAGCGAGGCCGTGTGGGGCTTGCCCGTCCCGTTCACCGAGACGAAGTCGGCCGGCGGGAGGGAGACCGATCCGCCGGTGAGGTTCACCACCGAGCCGTCCGGTAAGTGCCAGCTCCAGCTCGAGTTCGCGACCCAGGCGGTGAAGTTCGCCCCGGTCAGATAGACCGTCGAACCCGATTCGTTCACGGACACGTTCGTCACCGCCGCGCCCACCTGGTAGCCATGGAGGATCGGGTCGCCGTTCGTGATCACGAGCGTCGAGTCCGCCGCCACGGCCGCGTTGAGGTGCGATGCGGGGTAGCTGACCGAGGCGGACAGCCCCACCGACCCGGGCGGCACCGAGAGCGGGACGACCACGAAACCCGTGACGAGGATCGCGAGCACGAGGGCCCCGACGGCGTAGCGGCGCGCCCCGAGGGGCGAGACGTCGTTCAGCGGCGGGGGGTGGCGGAGGCCGAGCAGGAGGACCAGGATCGCGAAGAAGAGCCAGCCGGTGTAGAACAGTCCGAGGCCGAACAGCATCACGACGACCGCGTAGCTCACGTACCGGGTCCGGTCGCCGAACAGCGCCCGGAAGACGTGCCCCCCATCCAGCTGGCCCGCGGGCAGGAGGTTGATGGCCGTGACGAAGATCCCGACCCAACCGGCGAGCGCGAGCGGCGAGAGGCTGACGAGCGTGACGGGGACGAACAGCGAGAGGAACTCCCAGAAGAACGAGGCCCCGATGAGGAGGTTCCCGTAGCTGGTGCCGAGGATCGTGGGGCCGCAGTAGTTCCCCGGCAGGACCGGGGCGTGGATGGACAGGTAGAGGCCGGCGAGCGCGATCGGGATCGACGCCGCGAAGCCGGCGAGCGGCCCGGCCGCCCCGATGTCGAACAGCGCCTTCTTGTCCGGGAACGGCTCACGGATGCTGACGAACGCGCCGAGCGTCCCGAACAGGAACGGCGGCGGCACGGGGACGAAGTACGGGAGCGACGCGTCGAGGTGTCGCCGACGGGCCAGGACGTAGTGCGCGGTCTCGTGGAGGCCCAGGATCGTCATCACCGGTGCGGCGAAGTAGATCGCCCCGTTGACGAAGTCGGTCGCGGTGAGCCCCGCGCCGCCGACGTAGGTGAGGTAGATGAGGGCGCCCGCGAACACGGTCGTCGCGAACGTCCCCGCGAGGAGGAGGGCGTTGATCCAGAGGCGCGAGCGACCGGTCCGGGGACGCCGGATGACCTCGATGAAGTCCTCCCCCATCTGCCGGCGCAGGAGCGGCACGTAGCCGAGGTCCCAGAGTTCCCGGCGGAGCTCATCGAAGCGAGGCCCCAGAGTCGCGGGGTCGGCGTGCACCGCGAGGAGCAGCGACTGCGGCCCGACGCGGGTCTCGTAGACCGGGAAGTACGCGGCGACCGCCGAGCGGATCCGCTCGAGCTCCGTGCCGCTCGAATTCGGAAGGGGGCCGGCGGCCCCGGTCGCCATTCGTCACGCCCCCGAGGTGGGACCGCCCGCCGACTTGCGGAGACGCTTCGCCCGCTCCTTCGAGGAGTACCCCGTCACGGCCTCGAGGAAGTCGTTGTACCGGCGGATCGTCTCCCGCTGGACCTCCTCGGGGACCTGCGGGCTCATGGTGAGGTCGATCCGGAGCTCGCGCCCGTTGGCCCGCGCGCTCAGGCGGGAGATCGCGCCGTACGAGACCACGACCGCCCCGGCCTCGACCCCGCTCACATCGAAGTGCGCGCGGGCGAGCCCGGCCAGCGCCTCGGTCGCGAGGTTCCCGCGATGGGTCGCTCGGACCGGATAGTCCTGCACGGTCGCTAGGAGGCCGGAGCCCGCATTAAACTCTAGTCCCGCCGGCGGGGCCGGACGGTCACACGGTCTCGATTTCGACGAGGACCTTGAGCCCGCGCAACTGACGCGTGACCTCGTCGGAGAGATCGAGGATCTGGTCCCGGGTCGGAGGTCCCTGCCAGTCGTACACGAAGTCGTAGTTGCCCTGCGTGGGCTGGAAGCCACACATCCGGAGCCGGTCGGCGACCGCCGAAGGCTTGGCCCCCTCGCTATCGAACGTCACGCGCAGGTACGTCTCCATCCGCTCGGCCCCGGTCCGGAGACACCGGAGGCATTATGGCCCTTTGCCGCCCGCGGGCCCGGCCGGTTCGTGGGCCAACCGCCCGACGGGCCGCCTCGGCGACCGCGGAAGATCGCCCCCAGCGGGAAGGATCGCCCGGACGCGACGGTCCCTTGAGTTCTCCGAGTACCCGTTGCCCGAGAGGACGCTCGCACCCCCCACGCGCACGTCGTAGACCGACGGCGTCCGGTCCCTCCCGACCCGGTCGAGTCGCTCGCCCGCCCGCCCTCGTACTGGACGAATACCGCCGCGCTCGAGAACGTTCGAAAGCTCGGGATCCGCACGAGGGCGACCAGGAACAGCCCGGCCCCCAGCAGGAGCAGGATCCAGCCGCCCATGTTGGGGCGGGGGTCGCGGCCGAGCACGGGGCCTACGAGGGCGAGACTCGCCCCGAGACCGGCGATACCGCCCGCCAGGCGCCGTCGCGAGCGGATCGGTTCCCGACGGGTCGATCGCTCCGCGATGACCGATCCCCGCATCCATGGAGGCGCGTGCCCGGGTCCGGGGCCCTGGCCGGCGTCGTACGTGATCCGGAAGCCCCATCGGCCGAGCTCGCTGGCCAGACGGTCGTGCAGCTCGGACCACAGCCGCGGAGTGGTCGTTCCGGTCGCGCAGTGCGAGGGAGGGATCTTGGCGGCCCCGCGCCGATAGCGGAGCGGGAGCGCGCCGGCCACGGCCGCGAGCTCGTCCGGGTGGGCCGCGCTCGCGAGCCGTTCGAGAGCGTACCGGGTCGGTGGCGAACGAGCGCTCGCGCTCGGAAGCGGTCCGGCGGTCATCGACCGGCCCGAACGGACGGAGCGGGCCGCAGGAGGGTCGCCACCGCACGTTCCAGTCGGGCCGCGCTGCCGCGGGCGATCGGGCGGGGGCCGAGCTCCCGGGTCCGGGAGCGCTCGAGCGCCAACCAACCGCCC
>JASHYU010000089.1 GCA_030042855.1 Thermoplasmata archaeon | reverse complement strand
CCTTCATCGCGCTCATCGTGATCTCGATGGCGAGCGCCTGGGGGATCGGCGAGTCGCTGGGCATGGAACCGCGCTCGATCTGGATGATCTATGTCGTCGAGAGCCTGCCCGGCGTTCTGGCGGCCCTCCTGATCCCGGCGTCGGACCTCATCAACGTCGTCATCTATCTGCTCGTGTTCTTCGTGTTCATCCTCATCGGCCCGATGGCGATGCTCGGGGTGATCGGGAGCAACTCCCGGATCATGGGGGAGGATCTGGTCATGGCGCAGCGCCACCGGTGGATCTACTGGGTCACGTTCGTCGGCGTGATCTCGACGGCGATCATCGCGGTGGTCTTCGCGTTCTAACCGCGTCCGGTCGGAACCGCGGCGTCCGGGGCGGCTCCTCCGGGGTCCGGCCGGCGGCGCACACCCCAAGTATCTTATAGACCCCCCCGCTCGCGCGCCCCGCATGTACTATCTCGATCACCGACGGGACGTCGTCCGGATCCCTCCGGAGCGCCTCGGCCCCGAGCTCGAGAGCGTCCTCACCGAGCTCGCCCAGCAGCAGTTCGAGGGGAAGCTCGTCGACGGCCAGAGCCTCGCGGTCACGATCCGCGACGTGAAGCCGATCGGCGAGGGCCACATCATCCACGGGGACGGGGGGGTCTACCAGGAGGTCGAGTACCAGGCGCTCCTGTTCCGCCCCGAGATCCAGGAGGTCGTCGAGGGCTCGGTCGTCGAGATCCGCAAGTTCGGCGCGTTCGTCCGGTTCGGCCCGCTCGACGGGCTCCTCCACGTCTCGCAGATCATGGACGACCGGGTGAACATCGACGAGCACAACCAGCGGCTCGTCGGCATCGAGTCGAAGAAGGACCTCAAGGTCGGCTACAAGGTCCGGGCCCGCGTCGTCTCGCTCTCGCTATCGGAGATCTCCCCGCGGGACAGCCGGATCGGGCTCACGATGCGCCAGCCTGCGCTCGGTCGACTGGAGTGGATCCAGGAAGCCCACAAGAAGACCGAGGACAAGGGCGGCCGCCGGGCCGCGCCGTCGCCGAAGAAGGCTCCGGCGAAGGCCGCCGCCAAACCGGCGGCCCCGGCGGGGTAGGACGATGATCAACCTCAAGGCGTGCAAGAACTGCAACACGATCACCGACCAGGCGAAGTGCCCCCGGTGCGGGGGCGAGGTCTCCCGCGAGTGGCAGGGGTACCTCGTCGTCATCGACCCGGAAAAGTCGGAGATCGCACGGAAGATGGGGATCCATGCCGCGGGCCGGTACGCGCTCCGCGTCAAGTGACGAGCGCGCGTGGGCGGTCCCGGAGTCGCTGCGGCCGACCCTTTCGGAGAGGTACGGCCCGGTGTACGCCGGTGCCGAGGCCGACCGGCGGCTGCGGGCGCTCCGGCTCTTCGCGACGTGCGGCGACCAGGTGACCCGGCGCGCGATCGAGCTCGAGCACCTTCCGCTCCTCGGGATCGTCGACTACAAGACCCGGCGCAGCGAGCCCGTACCCGCGGGGGCGTTCGCGCCGCTCGCGCGCCGCCGACGCGTCCGGGTGCGCAATCCGCCCGGGCTCCTGACCGAAGCGTTGCGCGCCGCGGTGAAGGACCTCGTCCGGTCGGGCGGCGGCCTCCTCGAGGTCGACGGGGAGGAGGACCTCGGCTCGCTCGCCCTCGTCGAGTCGCTCCCCGCCGGGGCCACCGTTATATACGGCATCCCGGGTGAGGGGGCCTCTTTCGTGCGGGTCGACGCGGAGTCGAAGGAACGGGTGCGACGCCTCATCGGCGCGATGGAGCTCAGGAGAACCGAACGTGGAGGTTAAGATCCTCGAGGACCGGGCGAACCCCCTCCTCAAGCGCCACGAGTACCGCTTCGAGGTCGCGCACGCGACGGCGGCGACCCCGACCCGGGACGCCGTGCGGGAGGCGCTCTCGAAGCTCGTCCGGTCGCCGAAGGACCGCGTGATCATCGAGCGGATGCGCGCCCGGTTCGGGACGGCCGTCACGCAGGGCGACGCGCTCGTCTACGAGAGCTCGGACGCCGCGAAGTCGACCGAGCGCGCGCACATCCTCGTACGCAACGGCCTCAAGGAAAAGCCCCAGAAGGGGGCTGCGCCGGCCGCGGCCGAGGCCGCCCCCGCGGCCGCTCCGAAGGCCGAGGCGCCCGTCGACGCGAAGAAGGAGTGAGCCCGGATGGGGAAGGCGCGCGTCGGCCTCTACGAGGTCAAGGGCGATGCGCTCTCGCGCACCCACCGGTCCTGCCCGAAGTGCGGGCCCGGAACGTTCCTCGCCGAGCACAAGGACCGCCGTTCCTGCGGGAAGTGCGGTTACTCCGAGTCGAAGTCGCCCCCGCCCGCGAAGGCGAAGGGGAAGGCCGCGGCGGCGTGACCCCCCCGGCCGACGCCCATCGGACCGTGCGCCCTGAGGGGATAAGAGGCCGGGCGTTCCTTCTCGGAGCCTCGGGTGCCCGACCGGGAGAGTGACCGACACGATCGAGATCCTCTACCTGGTCGTGGGGTTCCTCGGGGCGATCCCCGTCGTCTACCTTCTCGTGAACGCGTATCTCGCGCGGAAGCGACGC
>JASHYU010000088.1 GCA_030042855.1 Thermoplasmata archaeon | reverse complement strand
GAGCCTCGGTCCGTTCTTCACGGCCTTGCGCCGGAGCAGCGTGGCGAGGTCGTGGTACTCTTCGTCGGGGGAAAGCATTCGAACGGAGCGAGGCGGCCCGCCCCATAAAGTCCCGGCGCACGCTGCGCGCGCGCGCGGAGGGGGCTTGATAACCGACCGGCGCGTGCTCGGACCCATGGCCCGTCGCTCCGAGCCGTACCGCCCGGACGCCCCGATCGTTCCCGAGCTCGCGGCGGGAGCGATCATCGTGCGGGAGTCCGACGGCCATCTGTTGCTCCTCCACGAGCAGGCCGAGGACCGATGGTGCTTCCCGAAGGGCCACGTGGATCCCGGGGAGTCGCTCTCGGCGGCCGCGATCCGGGAGGTCCGGGAAGAGACCGGGCTCGCCCACGTTCGCCTCGGCGACGAGGTCGGCCAGGTCTCGTACCGGTTCTACAACGCGAAGAAGGGCCACAACGTGTTCAAGTCGACGGTCTACTTCCTCGCCCGCACGACCGAGGTCGACGTGCGGACCGAGCCGATCTTCGACCGGTACGACTGGGTCGATCTGGACGAGGCGCGCACGCGCCTTCCGTTCGCGACCGACCGCGAGATCCTTGGCGCCGCGGGTCTTCGGCTCGCTCCCGCTTCCACCTGAGGTCGTCGCGCGAGGTCCGATCCGAGCGGAACGTTGGGAAGGGGTTCGGTGGGTCCCGCGGGGGACCCACCGCGGACGTCCGGTACCGACCTAGCGCGGCGGATTCGGTTCCGGCGTGGAACCGGGGCCGCTCGGGGTCGCGGGCGGGGCCGTGCCGCTCGGCGGAGAGGCCGGGGCGGGGGGGACGCCACTCGGCCCGTTCTCGCCGGAGCCACCGACCACGCCGCCCTTCGACCGGCGTCGGGCGTAGGAGCGCCACTCGATCGCGCCGACCGTCCCGACGATCACCGCGATGACCGCGATCGCGACCCCGACGACCAGGAGCCCGCTCGATGTCGTGCCGGACGCCGGGGAGCTCGAGGAGCCCGAGTTCGTGATATCGCGGTTGATCGCGGCCGCCTGGGAGCTCGAGATCGGCTCGCCCATCACCGTCGTGCCGGGGGATCGGGCGCCCGAGGCGGCGGGCGATGCGCCCGGGCCCGCCTCGGCCGTGACCAGCGAGTCGGTCGAGCCGAACGTCTGGGTCGCGGCCGTGACCGCGTGCCCGCCGGGGCCCGAGCTGACGTAGAGGTCCTCCGACGCGATCGAGGAGCTCGCGAACGACAGGGAGTTGAACCCCTGCGGAGCTCCGCCGAAGAAGTCGAAGGCGTGGGGCACGAGGATGAACCCGTCGTAGAGGTCGAACGGTCCCTCCACGAACAGCGCGATCCCGATCCGAGCCTTGCCGTCGGACCAGACGTGGTTCACGGGGACCTTCGAGCCGAAGACCGAGACGGTCGCCGTCCCGCTCAGGCTGCCGTTCGCCGCGCCGGAGCCCGAGCGCACGGTGCCGTTGAACCCCTCGTCCGACCAGGCCCAGTCGACGGTCCACGCCGCGGACGAGGTGGCGGTCGACGTCGAGTTCCACTGGTTCACGCCCGACAGGTTCAACGGGATTAACCCGAGCGACGGGCTGAACGAGACGTCCGCGTGCGCGGTCCCGGTCACGTTGAGGTACGCGCTCCGGGAGTGCCCGTCGAACGTGCCCGTCGCCGACTCCTCGACGAGCGAGCTCACGGTCGCCGAGGCGTTCAGGATCCCCAGCGCCGGGACGGCCGAGCCGTTCACGTACACCGCCGAAGCATTGGTGACGTTCGCGAACGCCGTGTCGATCTCCTGCGCGTGGTAGTAGTAGTCCGCGGTCCGCGACGGGGTCTGAACGTCCAGGGTGAACGTCGCGCCGACCGTGCGCTGCTCCTCAACGGTCCAGACGCCGACCGACACGTTCGTGACGGTGAACGTCACGGTCCAGCCGAAGACTCCGGTCCAGTTCACTGTCGAATTCCCGAATTGGAGCGAGCCGTTGGACCATCCCTGGCCCCCGTAGCTCCACTGGTCCGACGGCGAGGTGGTGGCCGTGGTGATCGGAGCGGCGTGACCGGCGCCGGACAGCGCCGGAACGATCGCTACCGTCATCAGGAGCGCGACCCCTACCGCGATCCAGACTTTCATTCCGCTCTTCTCGACCATGGTTCCTTTCTCTTTCCTTTCGAACGGAGTCCGCTCCGTTCGGGAGCTCCATGCGGCCGGCGCTGAGATAAGGGACTGCCCCGACCCCGGCGGGGCGCCTTAGACCCCATGCGAAGCTCTGTCATGGAGGCGCTTCGGGACGACCCCCGGCCGCCGGCCGACAGGGGAGGGCTCCCACTATCTAGCCCGGCCGAGCCCCGGTACTCGGAATCGGGCCGATTCGGCGAGTCGGATCGACTCCGGGTACCCGGCGTCCGCGTGGCGGGCCACGCCGAGCCCGGGGTCGTTGTGGAGCACGCGGGCGATCCGCCGGTCCGCGTCGTCGGACCCGTCCGCGACGATCACGAGCCCGGCGTGGATCGAGTTCCCGATCCCCGTTCCGCCGCCGTGGTGGACCGACACCCAGGTCGCGCCGCTGGCGACGTTCAGGAGCGCGTTCAGGATCGGCCAGTCCGCGATCGCGTCGGAGCCGTCCCGCATCGCCTCGGTCTCCCGGTACGGGCTCGCGACGCTGCCGGTATCGTGGTGGTCCCGGCCGATCGCGATCGGCGCCGCGACCTCGCCGTCATGGACGAGCCGGTTCACGAGATGGCCGAACCGTTCCCGCTCGCCGTAGCCCATGTAGCAGATCCGCGCGGGGAGGCCCTGGAACTGAACGTGCTCGCTGGCGAGGCGGATCCAGCGGCAGAGGTGCTCGTTCTCGCGGAACTCCGAGAGGATCAGCCGGTCGATCCGGTGGATGTCGTCGGGTTCACCGCTGAGGGCGAGCCAGCGGAACGGCCCGCTGCCCACGGCGAAGAGCGGTCGGATGTAGTGCGGTACGTAGCCCGCGATCTCGAACGCGTTGACGACGCCGGCCTCTCGGGCCTGGGTCCGGAAGTTGTTGCCGTAGTCGAACGCGACGGACCCGCGACGTTGGAGCTCGAGGATCGCACGGGCCTCGACCGCGAGCGAGGCACGGACCCGCTCGAGGTAGCGCGGAAGGTCGGCCGACCGCGCGGCCGCCGCCTCCTCGACCGTCATCCCCTGGGGAATGTAGCCGACCCGAAGGTCGTGGGCGGCCGTCTGGTCGCTCACGATGTCCGGTCGGAGTCCGCGGGCCACGATCTCGGGATAGACATCGGCCGCGTTCGCGCGCAGGCCAACGGAAAGTGGAGTTCGGCTCCGGACCGATTCTTCCATCCTCCGGATCGCCTCGTCGAGCGACGCGGCCTCGAGATCCAGGTAGCCCTTCGAGCGGCGGCGCTCGAGAGCGCGCGGGTCGACGTCGACGATGAGCGCGGAGCCCCCGAGGAGCGTCGTCGCGAGCGGTTGGGCTCCCCCCATCTCCCCGAGCCCCGTGGACAGGAGCCATCGCCCCTTCAGGTCCGGTGCGTGGAACTCGATGCGCGCGAGGGCGGCGAGCGTCTCGTACGTCCCCTGCAGGATTCCCTGGGTGCCGATGTAGACCCAGCTGCCGGCGGTCATCTGGCCGTACATCGTGAGGCCGCGGCTCTCGAGATCCCAGAAGATCTCGTCCGTCGCCCACTTCGGCACGAGCAGCGCGTTCGCGATCAGGATCCGCGGAGCGTCCGGGGTGGTCGGGAACACGCCGACCGGTTTACCGGACTGGACGAGGAGGGTCTCCGAGGCGCTCAGGGTCCGGAGCGTCTCGACAATCCGGTCGAAAGCGCCCCAGTCGCGGGCCGCCTTCCCCCGACCGCCGTAGACGATCAAGTGCTCCGGGTCCCGAGCCACCTCGGGATCGAGGTTGTTCATGAGGAGCCGCAGCGCCGCCTCCTGCGGCCAGCCCTGGCAGGAGATCGCCGTGCCCCGGGGCGAGCGCACGACTCGCCGTGTTTCGAGCGTCTGGGCCATGCGAGCCGGCATGCGCCGACCCAGTAAGTAACCTCGCCTCGGTCGTCCCTCGTCGGCCTCGTGGCCGAGGTGCGATGGACCGCCCTCGCGTCG
>JASHYU010000087.1 GCA_030042855.1 Thermoplasmata archaeon | reverse complement strand
TCCTCGAGGACGAGGTTCATGTGCTCGTCCGCCCCGAGGAGCTTTCCCGTGAGGGTCCGGGCGTCCTTGAGCGTCAGCGTGACCCGCTGCTGGATGAGCCGGTCGAGGAGATGGGGGGGGCCCTCCGTCACGGTCGCCGCGACCCGGGCCCCGTCCTTTAGCGTTTCCCTGCCCCCGGGCCGCTGACGCTAAGCCCGACCTCCGGCTCGCGACCGCATGAAATCCGCGCCGCACGTTTCGAGGGGTCTCGACGATGTCTCGGTGGGCGTCAGCCGGATCTCCTGGGTCGGGGGGGAGACCGGCGAGCTCGTGTACCGCGGCTTCTCGATCGACGAGCTCGTGCCCGGTGTCCCCTACGAGTCGGTCGTCCACCTGCTCCTGTTCGGCGAGCCGCCCCGCTCGGATCCCTCGCCCGAGGTCCGCGACGGACTGCGGCGGGCGAGGTCGGTACCGGCGTCGATCGAACGGGTCGTCGACGCCCTCGCTCCGGACCTGCCCCCGCTCGAGGCGCTCCGGACGATCCTCTCGGCCCTCGGTGATGGCTCGTATGGCTACCCGCCGACCGTGGAGGAGGGCCTCCGGCTCATCGCGCGAACGCCGGTCCTATTGGCGCGGTTCGTTCGGCGCGCCTCGGGACGCGCGCCCGTCCCTCCGAACGAGGCGTGGGGCCAGGCGGCCAACTATCTCGGGATGCTGACCGGCGAGACCCCGGATCCGGTGCGCGTCTGGGCGCTCGAGGGATATCTCGATCTCCTGGCGGACCACGGGATGAACGCGTCGACCTTCGCCCTGCGGGTCGCGATCTCGACGCAGAGCGATCTCATCAGCGGGGCGACGGGCGCGCTCGGCACGCTCAAGGGACCCGTGCACGGGGGGGCCCCGAGCCGCGTCTCGGAGATGCTCGACGCGATCGGGAGCCCGGACCGGGCCGAGGCGTGGATCGCCGGGCGGCTCGCGCGGAAGGAGGTCCTCTACGGCTTCGGCCACCGGGTCTACAAGACGGAGGACCCGCGCGCGGTCGCGCTGCACGCGATCGCCCGTCGGGTCGCCGACCCGCATCGGCTCGAGCTCGCGGAGCGCGTGGAGCGGATGGCGCTGGAGGCCCTCCGCCGCGCGAAGCCGAACGCCCGATTGTACACGAACGTCGAGTACTACAGCGCGGTCGTGCTCGAGGCGGTCGGGTTGCCGCCGGCGCTCTTCACGCCGACGTTCGCCGTCGCCCGGACCGCCGGCTGGACGGCCCACGCGCTCGAGCAGGCGTCCGACAACCGCCTGATCCGTCCGGACATCGACTACGTCGGGGTGGCGAAGGGCCAGCGCTGGCCCCGCCCGGTGGCGCGGGCGCCGGGGGCCCCCGGGGGGGGCCCTTCGGCCTGAGCGGGAACGGCACCGTCCCTACGACTGGCCCTTCTCGGGCCCCCCGTCGTGGTCGACGACCTTGAAGTCGGCGTCGACGGCTCCGGGCGCGCTCGATCCGGCGTCCCCGGCGGGCGGGGCCTCTTCGCTCGGCGGCTCGGACGGGGCCTCGCCCCCCGGCGGCCGGGCCCCGGCCTGGTAGAGCTTCTGCGAGACCGCGTGCAGCGCCCGGGTGAGGTCGTCGGTCTTCGCTTCGATCTCGGACCTCGTCGCGTCATTGCGCGCGACGACGTCGTGGACGGCCTTGACCTTCTCACGGATCCCGTCCGCGTCGGCGCTGTCGACCTTGTCCTTCTGCTCGGTGATGAGCCGCTCGGCCTCATAGGCGAGCGATTCGGCGTGGTTCCGAGCCGTGATGAGGTCCGCCCGCTCCTTGTCCTTCTCGGCGAACTCTTCCGCCTGGTGGACCATCTTCGCGACCTCGTCCTTCGAGAGCTTGTTCGAGGCCGTGATCGTGATGCCCTGCTTCCGACCGCTCGCGAGGTCCTTCGCGGAGACGTTGAGGATCCCGTTCGCGTCGATGTCGAAGCTGACCTCGACCTGCGGGACGCCGCGCGGTGCCGGGGGCATCCCGGTCAGGAGGAAGCTCCCGAGCGCCACGTTGTCCGCGGCGATCGGCCGCTCGCCCTGGAAGACCTGGATCTCGACCGACGACTGGTTGTCGGCCGCGGTCGTGAAGATCTGGCTCTTGCGCGTCGGGATCGTGGTGTTCCGCTCGATGAGGCGCGTGAACACGCCCCCGAGCGTCTCCACGCCGAGCGAGAGCGGCGTCACATCGAGCAGCACGACGTCCTTGACCTCGCCGGCGAGCACCCCGGCCTGGATCGCGGCGCCCGTCGCGACGCACTCCATCGGATCGACGCCGTGCTCGATGGGGCGGCCAATCGACTGCTCGAGGAACTTCTGAACGACCGGCATCCGGGTCGGACCTCCCACGAGGACGATCCGGCTGATCTGGTCCTTCGGGACCTTGGCGTCCTGGATCGCCTGGTCGACCGGGGCGCGGCACCGCTCGACGATCGGGCGGACCAGCTCTTCGAGCTTGGCCCGGGTCAACTGGAGGGCGAGGTGCTTCGGACCCTCGTGGGTCGCCGTGAGGAACGGGAGGTTGATCTGCGTCTCCATGGTCGAGGAGAGCTCGATCTTCGCCTTCTCGGCCGCGTCCCGGACCCGCTGCATCGCCATCTTGTCGTTGCGCACGTCCACGCCGGACTCCTTCTGGAACTCGGCCGCGATCCACTCGGTGACGGCGTTGTCCATGTCGGTCCCGCCGAGCTGGGTGTCCCCGCTCGTTGAGAGCACCTCGAAGACGCCATCGCCGAACTCCATGATGGTGACGTCCAGCGTTCCGCCGCCCAGGTCGAAGACGAGGATCTTCTGGTTCTTGCCGGCCTTGTCGAGGCCGTAGGCGAGCGATGCGGCGGTCGGCTCGTTGATGATCCGGACCACCTCGAGGCCCGCGATCGAGCCCGCGTCCTTCGTCGCCTGGCGCTGGTTGTCGTTGAAGTACGCAGGAACCGTGATCACGGCCTTCTCGACCTTCTCGCCGAGGAAGGCCTCCGCGTCCCGCTTGATTTTCTGCAGCAGGAACGCCGAGAGCTGCTGGGGGGTGTACTGCTTTCCGTGCAGCGTGTACTTGT
>JASHYU010000086.1 GCA_030042855.1 Thermoplasmata archaeon | reverse complement strand
CCCGCGCCGCCCAGGTCGTGGAGCGGGAGGAGCGTCTGGACCCGCTCGCCGTCCTTCAGGCGCGGGAGGAGGTTGATGACCGCCTTCCCCTTCGACTGGCGGCTCCCCTCGGGGAGCTCGTACGCCTTCAACTGGTAGACCCGGCCGAGGTTCGTGAAGAAAAGCACGTTGTCGTGGGTCCGCGTGAGGAACGTGCGAATGACGTAGTCCTCCTCCTTCGTCTGCATCTGGACGAGGCCGCGGCCCCCGCGGCGCTGCCGCGGGTACTGCTCGAGGGGGAGGCGCTTGATGTACCCGTCCCGCGTGACGAGGACGACGACCTCCGTGTCGGGGATCAGGTCCTCGAGCGTGCGCGCCGTGAACGCGGGCACGATCCGCGTCCGCCGCGGGTCGGCGAACCGGCTCTTGAGGTCCGTGAGCTCGTCGACGATGAGCCCGTCGAGGAGCTCGGGCGACGCGAGGATCTCCTTCAGGCGCCGGATCAGCGCCTCCTTCTCCGCGCGCTCGGTCTCGACCGCCTCGCGCTCGAGCGCGGTGAGGCGGGCGAGGCGCATGTCGAGGATCGCCTTCGCCTGCTCGCTCGAGAGGAGGAACTTCCCCATCAGGCTCGTCTCGGCGACCTGGACGTCCTTCGACCGGCGGATGATCCGGATCACCTCGTCGATGTGGTCGATCGCGGTGAGGAACCCTTCGAGGAGGTGGAGGCGCTCCTCGGCCTTCCGGAGCTCGAAGCGCGTCCGGCGGGTGAGCGTCACCCGCCGGTGGTTCAGGTGGAGCTCGAGGAGCCCCTTGAGCGGCACGACGCGGGGCTCGCCGTCGACGAGGCAGAGGTTGATGACGCCGAAGCTCGTCTCGAGCGGCGTGTGCTCGTAGAGCCGGTTGAGGACGATCTCGCTCGGCGCGTCCCGCCGGAGCTCGAGGACGACCGACGTGCCGTCCCGGTCCGACTCGTCGCGGAGGTCGGTGATCCCGTCGATCCGCTTCGTCTTCACGAGGTCGGCGATCAGCTCGAGGAGCGCCGCCTTGTTGACCTCGTACGGCACCTCGGTGATCACGATCTCGTCCTTGCCCGCGCGCTCGCGCAGCTCGGCCGTCCCGCGCAGGCGGACCATCCCGCGGCCGGTCTCGTACGCCTCCCGGATCCCCTCGGTCGAGAGGAAGCCGCCGGTCGGGAAGTCCGGGCCGGGGATGACCTTCAGGAGGTCGTCGAGCGTCGCGTCGGGCTGCCGGAGGAGGAGGAGGAGGCCGTCGACGATCTCCCCCAGGTTGTGGGGCGGCATGTTGGTCGCCATGCCGACCGCGATCCCGGCCGAGCCGTTCACGACGAGGTTCGGGAGCTTCGACGGGAGGACGTTCGGCTGCTGGAGCGAGCCGTCGAAGTTGTCGGACCAGTCGACCGTGTCCTTCTCGAGGTCGAGGAGCAGCTCCTCCGCGAGCGCGCTCAGCCGGGCCTCCGTGTACCGCATCGCCGCCGGCACGTCGCCGTCGATCGAACCGAAGTTCCCCTGGCCGTCGATGAGCGGGTAGCGCAGGCTGAACGGCTGCGCCATCCGCACGAGCGCGTCGTAGACCGCCATGTCCCCGTGGGGATGGTACTTGCCGAGGACGTCGCCCACCGTGCGGGCGCTCTTGCGGTACGGCCGGTCGTGGGTCGCGCCGGACTCCCACATCGACCACAGGATGCGCCGCTGGACCGGCTTCAGGCCGTCGCGCACGTCGGGCAGGGCGCGCCCGACGATGACGCTCATCGCGTAGTCGATGTACGAGCGGTGCATCTCCTGCTCGAGCGGGCGGTCGTGGATCCGGTCCGCGGGCGGTTCGGGCGGGACCGGGGTCGCCGGAGGGGTCGCGCTCATGGCGAGGCTCGAGCGCCTCCCCCGAGCTGGTGGGCGAGGCGGCGATCGACCGCCGAAAGGAACGTGTCGCGGCTACCGGCCGGGATCGTCGCGCCACTGGCCACTCGGTGACCGCCGCCTTCGCCCCCGACCTCGAGCGCGGCTTCGCGGCATACGCTCGCGAGGTCGAGACCCTGGTCCACGAGCCGGGTCGTACCGCGCGCGCTCACTTTGATCGGCGCGCCCGCGGTGGAGGAAAAGACGAAGACCGGTCGCTCGGGGGGGAGAAGGTAGATCATCGCGAGTCCTGCTTGGGTGCCGGCGAGCGTAGCGTCCGGGCTCTCGAACCACGATAGGTACTCAAGCGAATTAACTCCGCCGTCCTCGATCCGACGCAGGCCCGCGAGGATTCCGGAGCGCCACGCGGCCTCCGCCGAGCGAGCCCGTTCGGCCGACCGCCGGTCCCCGAGGGCGAACGCGACCCCGACCCCGGGCATCCCCGCCCGTCCCGCGGCGTTCTGCAGGTTCGAGATCTCCTCGGCGTCGAGCCCGAGCGCGGGCACGAACCACCGGTCCTGGTCGAGGACGCTCTCGAACTCGGGGAGGACATGGGCCTCGTCGAGACGGGCCCGCAGGGCCTCCGTGAGCCGCCGGGATTCGGCCGGAGAAAGGCGCGCAGGGGGCCGGTCCGGATCCAGCCCCAGCCCTCGGACGAAGTCGGTCGCGGCTTCGGGATGGCCCGAGAGGCCGCGGAAGAACGGGTCGATGCTCCGGGCGATCGCCTCGCCGAGCGTCGGTCCGAAGAGCGCGAGACCGGACCGACGCACGAGGACCGAGCGGCGCACCGCCTCGTCGAGGAGCCGGGCGTTCAACCCCCGGAATCCCCCGACGTGCTGGCGGTCACCGATCGCGCCCGAGAGCCCCCAGGGCGCGTTGTCCCAGTTGAGCGGGTCGAGAAAGATGGTGAAGAGCCAGGTGAGGGTCGAGGCCGAGAGCTCGGTCATGCCGTCGACGCCCCAGTCGAGCGGGTTCACGAGCGCGACGTGGCCGGGCAGGACGGGGGGCTCCGCACCGCTGCGATATTGGTGGTGGTCGAGGATCACGACCGGATGGGGGTGGCGCGCGAAGACGTCGAGCCAGCTCGCCCCCGTGTCGACGACGAGCACGGGGCCGGGCG
>JASHYU010000085.1 GCA_030042855.1 Thermoplasmata archaeon | reverse complement strand
ACCGCGCCGCCCGCGTTCTGCTCGTCCGTGAAGACCGTCGCGAACGATCCGGGGTACGCGGCGTTCGTGCAACAGGTCGCCTCGACCGCCCGAAGCGCGACCGCCGCCGGACTGCCCTCCACGGATCTGCACCTCCCGTACGCGGGAGACGTCCCGGACCAGACGGTCGACGGCGTCGCGATGTCGGGCAGCGAGCTCGACGCCGAGTGCGAACTGGATCAGCCGACGACCTCGCAGACCAATCCGACCGGAGTCGCGTACGATGGGCAGATCGACACGACGTCCCTCCAGGATGTCACCCTCGACTCGAACAGCGTCGCCGGTATCCTGAACGTCCCGTCGCCGAGCAAGAGCTTCTACCCGGGAAGTGGAACGCCGACGGTCTGGGGGGCCCAGGAGAACGTCGTGCTGCCGAACGTCACGATCCTTGGTTCGAAGTGCCCGACGGCGCCGTGCGCCGCGAGCGGGGTGGGGAACTATGCCTTCTGGGTCCAGAACACGTTCTCGTACGACTCGCACAACGATTCGCTCTACTTCGTGGACGACACCTGGAACTTCACGAGCTACTCCTCGGAGATGTTCAACTCCTCGCTCGTTCGGTGGTCGCCGAACGGAGGGAACTACACCGGGGTCTGGGTGGCGTTTTCGCGCTACTACTACGTCCCCCCTCCGTTCACGGTCACCACGTACGTGAACACGTCGGTCGATGCGGCCGGCGACCAGATCCTGTGGTACAACTACTCGATCGCGACACCGACCCAGTTCATCGGGGACGGCAACTACGACTACCTCGTCTTCGCGTCGCAAGTTCCGGGCCACCGTCTCTCGAAGCTCCTTCCACCGGACTTCGAGGCGAGCGCCACGCTCACGCACATCGTGACCGAAGGCTACGAGTTCGATGCGTTCATCGGCGCCGACGATGGCTCGAACCAGTTGATGCTCGGCGCGCACGCGACGATGCAGGTCCAGTACTGCGTCGAGACGCCGTACTGCACTCCGAAGCACTTCGCGTTCGCGAACGTTCCCGCGGCGGTCAATTACGGGAGCCAGACGGGCGAGCAGGCGATCGGGATCGCGGTCGACTACGTCGGGACCACGGCCTACCTCTCGGGAGGACCGCTGATCAACCACGGACTCTGGAACTTCACGGGCGAGACCGGGGTCGCCCCGGGGGCGACGCGCGTCGTCAACGAGATCAACGTCACCGGCGACCCCGAAGGGGCGCTCGCCGCACCTCCGTACGTCTTCGTGTTCTTCCGGGACGGGGCGTTCGCCGGCCAAGGGTACCAGTGGGCCCCGGGCGTGCCCGCCTGGAATCTCATGCCGGGGACCTATCGCTACGAGCTCATGCTGGCCGACTACACGCCCGTCAACGGCACGCTCGTGGTGGGCGACCGGACGACGACGCTCGTCGCGACGCTGACCTTCAACGCGAAGGTCGGCGTCTACACCCCGCTCTGGGCGTTCGGCAACGCCCAACTCGCGGGCATCTCCTCGAGCGGCAACGGTTCGATCTCGAACCAGTACGTCCCGTTCAACAATCCGACGACCGGCTACTTCGGGTTCCACGCGGGCGAACTCAGCGCGAACTTCCTCAGCGCGAACGACTACGACTACCCGTCGTTCCCGGGCGTCCTGCTCGACGGAACGAATGCCTACGTCGACCTGACGAACCTCCCGACGTTCTCGGCCGGAAAGCTCGGCGGCACGAGCTACTACCTCGGGATCGAGTTCTACCGGACCGCCCACGTCACGCTCGCCGATGACGCGAACGTCGAGGGATGGCCGGCCTGGTCGGAGATCTCGTTCTACATCACGGTGCCGGCGTCGCAGAACCCGGTGCCGGAGGCGGCGGTCTTCGTGTGGAATTCGACGCGGGACCTGATCCTCTCGAACACCTTCGTCAGCACCGCGCCGGTGGACGGAGCGGTCGCCGTGGACGGGCTCGTCCTGTACGGCGGGACGGACAACGTCGTCTGGGGCAACACGTTCGAGGACCCCCACGGGGCGGAACTTCGGGTCGACGGGTCGTACGCGGGCCTCGGGCTCGGCGAGGGGGGCGACCTGATCTACAACAACAACTTCAGCGTCGACAACCCGGTCGTCTATCTGCCGTACAATTGGGTGAACACGGCCGACTGCCTGCCCCAGACCCTCGGCCCGTGCCTCAACGACGCGGACGGGAACGCCTGGTACTACAACGATGCGGCGAACGTCGTCGGGAACGTTTGGAACGTAACGCCCCAGGCGGCCTCGAACGTCGTGCACACCGTGAACGGCTTCCGCCTCTCCGGGAACGTCCTCGGTTCGGCCATCCCGACCCAGGGCGGCAACTACTACTGGAACTACGGCACGAGCCCGAACAACCGCTCGACGATCCCCTACGTGTCCCGGTTCTTCTATTCCGACTGGTCGAACATCTACCCGCTCGGCTGCGGCTCGATCCAGGCGCCGGGCGCCCCGTGCGGGACCGAGCCCCCGATCGTCGGGGCCTACGAGAACGGCATCGCCGTCGGCGGCGACTACGCGCCCTACGGTCCCACGGCGATCTTCACCGAGTCGGGGCTCGCGCCGGGTACCGCCTGGAACGTGACGATCCGAGGGACCGTCCACTCCACGACGTCCGCCCGGCTCGTGATCCACGTGCCGTACGGTACGTATGCCTACCAGGTCGCGGCCCCGGGCTGGACGGCCGACCCGTCCAGCGGAACGGTCCTGGTGAGCGGCGCGGTGACGACCTCCGTCCGCTTCACCGACCCCGGTTCGGCCGCGGCCCACGCGACCGGGCTCGCCTCCCGGCTGCCGGCGGAGGACGCGGGGCCGGTCGAGTGGCGGCTCGCCCGACCGGTCCCTGCGGGCGGACCGCGCGTCCGGTGACGGGACGGAGCCACGGGGACGGGCGCCGGTGGCGCGAACGCTCGTCACCCGCCCGTCGGAGACGGGCCGGCGGTCGGCCGTTCCCCGTCTCGCGTCCGCGTCGCGAGCATGAGGAGCGCCGCGCCGGCGAGGAACGCGACCAGGAACAGCGCGCCCATCCCGAACGAGTCGATCGGGTCGTTCGGGGCCGAGTTCACGAACGCGAGGCCGAACTCTCCGGCCCCGAGGATCGCCGCGACGAGGACGACCGCCGGGCCGACGAGCGACCATCGACGGGCGAGCCCGGCGAGCACGAGCGCGACCAGGGCGAGGAGGAAGAGCACGTCGC
>JASHYU010000084.1 GCA_030042855.1 Thermoplasmata archaeon | reverse complement strand
TGGGCGCCGCCGCCCGGGCGATCAAGGCGTCGGTCCCGGTCCCGGTGGTCATCTTCCCGCAGGGGGCGGACTCGATCTCGCCGGAGGCCGACGCGGTACTGTTCATGAGCCTCCTCAACTCGCGGAACCTCGATCTCGTCGTCCGCGCGCACGCGCGCGCCGCCCCGCTGATCCGCTCGATCGGCCTCGAGCCGATCCCGATGGGCTACCTCGTGATCGCACCGGAGATGCGCGTCGGGGAGGTGGGGCAGGTCGACGCGGTCCCCCGGGACGACCCGGCCGCGGCGACCGGCTATGCGCTGGCCGCCCAGTACCTCGGCATGCGGTTCGTCTACCTCGAAGCCGGCTCCGGCGCGCCCGCACCGGTGCCGGCCGCGCTCGTCCGGGCGGTCGGCACCACGCTCGCGATCCCCCTGATCGTCGGCGGCGGCATCCGCTCGGCCCAGGATGCCCGGCCGCTCCTCGAGGCCGGGGCGGACATCCTCGTCACCGGCACGATCACCGAGGAAGAGGGCCTCGGCGACGCCTTCCGCGGCATCGTCGGGGAGGTGGGCCGCGCCCGTGGCCGCTGAACCCCCGTCGACCGGACCGCCGCACGCGCCCGTCCGGAGGGGCCAGGTTCTCTTTCGGGCGCCCTCGATCGCGATCTCGGTTCCGGCGATCCTGGCGGGGAGCGCGGCGCTCGCGGCCCTCATCTGGTGGCCGAACCGGACGCTCTTCCTGGAGGGATTCGTCTTCGTCTTCGCGCTCTCGGCGCTCGTCGCGGCGTTCGTCACGACGCCGATCGCGCGCGCGCTCGGCGGCCGGTTCGAGCTGCGCCGTTCAGCGTTCCTCGCGCTCACGGTCGTGGTCGTCCAGATCCCCATCGCGCTCGTGTGGCGCGCCGCCTGGCAGGTCTGGCCGGCGTCCGTGCCGGGTCTCGAGCTCCTCGCGATCCTCCTGGTCGGACCCGCGTTCTGGTTCCGCCACCTCACCCTCTTCGGGGTCTCGCGATCGAGCCACGTCAGCTCGCTGCCCGCGTCGCTGCTCCCACCGGTCGTCTACCTGATCGGCCTCTTCGCGGTCACGTCGCTCACCGTTGTGAACCTCGTCGCGGCGGTCCTATTCGTCGCGCTCTCGTTCACGTGCGCGATCGCGCTCCTCCACGCGGCCGACCGCCCGATCCGTCGCGAGTTCCAGATGTCGGGGGTCTCGCTCATCCGCCCGATGCTCGACCACGTCGCGGAGCGCGACCCCGCGGCGACCCGGGCGCTCGAGGCGTTCTTCCTCCGGGGCGCGATTCCCGCGGACCTCCGGGTGAGCCTCCTCACGTTCGTGCGGGAGGGGCGCGTCCACGCGACGGTCGCGCTCCCGACGGTGCACCCCGGACCCTTCGCGGCCCTCGGCGCGAGCGATCTGCCGCGCAAGTTCTCCGAGTGCCTGGGAGCCGAAGCCGGGACGGTCCTTGTGCCGCACACCCCCTCGGACCACGACCTCGACCTGCCGTCCGAGGACGAGGTGGCGCGGGTCGCGAACGCCGCGCGAGAACTGCTCGGCACCCTCCCGCCCGCCGCGCGATCCCGCGCGAGCCCTCTCGTCCGTCCGTATCCGGGCAGCCTCGCGCGCGCCCAGCTTCTGGGCGACATGGTCCTCGTCGTCGTGTCGCAGGCGCCCCAGCCCACCGACGACATCGCGTACAGCGTGGCGGATCGCATCGTGCGGGAGATCGCCGTGGACGGAGGCCCGCCGGTCGCGCTCATCGACGCGCACAACTCCTACGTCGAGGGCGTCGGCGATATCGCCTACGGGACCCCGGTGGCGGAGAAGCTCGCGACCGACACGCGCGCCGCCGTCCGGGCGGCCCTCGCGGCCGCGAAGGACGGCCCGGTCGAGGTGGGCGTGGCCGCCCGCTCCGGCTATTCCATCGGCCGGGACGGCATCGGTCCCCAGGGCATCCGCGCGCTGGCGGTCCGCGCGGCCGGCACGACGACCGGCTACGTCCTGGTCGACGGCAACAACCTGGTCCTCGGCCTCCGCGACCCGATCGTCCAGGAGCTGACCCACCGGGTCGACGCGGCCGAAGTGATGACGACGGACAACCACGTCGTCCACGAGGTCGACGGCGGCATCAATCCCCTCGGGGAGCGCATCGCGGCCGACCGGCTCGTGCGGGAGACCCGCGAAGTGCTCGACGCCGCCGTCGCCGACCTCGCGCCGACGGAGATCCGGTTCGGGAGCCGGGACGTGCCGGCGGTGAAGGTCCTCGGCCCCGGTCTCACCGCTCGCCTTTTGACCTCGCTGGGCGACACCCTCGCGATGTTCGCGAACATGTTCCCGGCGATGCTGCTGCTCCTTCTCACGAGTTCCATCGTCGTCGCGTTCGCCCTGCGGTAGGCCCGCGGATGGCCCGGTACGTTCCCGATCCGGCGCGCCCGCACTCGGTCGACGGTCGCGTCCGGACGCCCTAGCGGGGTCGAGCCGTGCTGCCCCAGATCGAGGCGAGCGGGCTCGCGGTCCTGTGGCTGTTGCTACCCGCGTACATCGCCAATTCCTTCGCGACCCTGCCCCGCGGTCGCGGTCCGCCGATGGACTTCGGACGGAGCTGGAAGGGGGACGGGCGCCGGGTGCTCGGTCCGTCAAAGACCTGGTCGGGGTATCTCTTCGGCGGATTCGTGGCGATGCCCTTCGGCCTCCTTGAGGCGTGGCTCATCCTGGCGGCGCCGCCGAACCTCGCCCTGGTGCCCGTGCTCGCCCCGAGCGTCGCGGCGGCGATCCCCCTCGCCGCATTGCTCACGTTCGGCGCGATGACCGGCGACGCGATCGGCTCGTTCCTGAAGCGTCGCCTCGGCCGGGACAGCGGATCTCGGACGCTCCTCCTCGATCAGCTGCCGTTCGTCCTCCTTCCGATCGCGCTCGGGTGCGCGTTCTACCCGGCGCTCTTCCTCGGAGTGTTCGGCCACTGGGAAGCGGTCTTATGGCTCGCCGTCCTCACGCTCGGACTGCACGCGGCCTTCAACTGGATCGGGTTCAAGGCCGGGCTCAAGAAGGTGCCCTGGTGACGACCCCGCTCGGAAGCAAGGAGCCCGAGCACGGCGAGATCATCCGGACCCTCCTCGACGCGGGCGCGGTGCGCTTCGGGGAATTCACCCTCGCGTCGGGAGAGAGGAGCGACGTCTACATCGACGTGAAGCGCGCCTGGCCGGATCCCGGGCGCCTCGATCTCCTCGCGCGGGCGCTCGCCGCCCGCGTCGGGAGCGCCGAGCGCCTCGCCGGCATGGAGCTCGGGGCCGTCCCGCTCGTCGTCGCGACCGCCCTCCGCACGGGCCGACCGTACGTCGTCCTCCGCAAGGCCGCGAAGGAGCACGGCACCCGGCAGGCGTACGAGGGCGAGGTGCCGAGCGGGAGCCACGTTCTGCTGATCGAGGACGTCTCGACGACCGGGGGGAGTTCGGCGCGGTCGGTCGAGATCCTCCGGTCGGCCGGCGGACTGGTCGACCGCGCGCTCGTGGTCGTCGATCGCGAGGTCGGTGCGCGCGAGCGACTGGCCGCGATCGGGGTCCGGCTCGAGCCGCTCGTCACGATGTCGGAACTGAGGGGAGCCCGACGGTGAGCGGCGTCCTCGCAACGGACGCGACGGTGCGCTTCGACGACCCGTCCGAGGCGAGTTCCGTCTACGCGAAGGGGTTCTTCGGCACGCTCGGCCCGTCGGGTCGCCTCACCCTCGACCGGTACGAGGCGGTGTATCTCGCCGAGATGGTCCGCATCGCGGTGACCGCCCCCGGCGGCGCCGATGTCCCGTGGCGCGCGATCTTCCGTAGGGCGGTGCGCGAGGACGCCGGTTTCCCCGTCCGCTACCTCGTCTATCGGGACTTGCGGCAGCGGGGGTACGTGGTCCGCGCGA
>JASHYU010000083.1 GCA_030042855.1 Thermoplasmata archaeon | reverse complement strand
CGCTTCGTCTACAAGGTCCGCTTCGACGGCCTCCACGTCCTCGACATCCGCGAGACCGACCGGCGGATCCGGATCGCGGCGAAGTTCCTCTCGCGGTTCCCGGCGGACAAGATCCTCGCCGTCAGCCAGCGCCAGTACGGCCAGAAGCCGGTCCGCGTCTTCGCGAAGACGATCGGCGCGGTCTCCTACGCCGAGCGGTTCGTCCCCGGCTGCCTCACGAACCCGAGCCTCGCCGACTACATCGAGCCGAAGGTGCTCGTCGTCACCGACCCGGCGACCGACATGCAGGCGCTCAGCGAGGCGGTGTCGATCGGCATTCCGATCGTCGGGCTGTGCGACGTCAACAACGAGACCCGGGACGTCGACCTCGTCATCCCGGCGAACAACAAGGGCCGGGTCGCGCTCGCGACGATCTACTGGCTGCTCGCGCGGGAAGTGCTGCGCGCGCGCGCGGGCGGCGCGGACGTCGAGTTCTCGCCGACGGTCGAGGACTTCCAGGCGGCCCTATAACCCCCCGGCGGACGCCCGGCCTTCCACCCTCTTTTAACGGACCCCGGCTCTCTAGGCTCCCGTGGGACGCCCGGGGTCCGGCCTTCTCGAGCTGCTCGCCGAGCACGGGATCCCGGAGAAGGCGGCCCGCGTCTACCTCGCCGCGTGCCGCACGGGCCCGCAAACCGCGAGCGAGCTCGCGCGCCTCTCGGCCGTGAACCGGGTCGAGACGTACCGGTACATCAAGCAGCTCAGCGCGGAGCGCCTCCTCAAGGCGACCGCGGGCCGGCCCCGGCGCTTCGCCGCAACCGCGCCCGACGAGCTCATCGATCGCTGGATCCGCCGAGCGTCCGACCGCCTCCGTCAGCTGGAGGAGGACCGGGAGAAGGTCCTCGCCGCCTGGGAGGAGAGCCGGACCGAGATCGAGGACGGGGACCCGCGCAAGTTCGCCGTGCTCGAGGGCCGCGCGACGATCCGCCGGTTCCTCCTCAAGCGGATCGGGACCGCCGAACGTCAGATCCTCCTGTCCACGACCGGCCTCGCGCTCGCGGGGCTCATCGACGACGGGGTCGATCGCGCCCTCCGGACCGCGGCCGCGCGCGGCGTCAAGATCCGGTTCGTGACCGAGATCTACCCGACGAACCTCGTCGAGGCGAAGCACTTCCAGACGTTCAGCGAGGTCCGCCACTCCCGGGGGCCGGTCGCGAACCGGGCGGTGATCTTCGACCGTCTCGGCGCGCTCGTCTTCGTGTCGGGCGAGGACGGGCACTCGGGGGGCGGCACGGACCTGGTCGCGCTCTGGTCGTCCGCGCCGATGTTCGTCCAGCTCGCCCGGGAGGACCACCGGCGGCTCTGGGCGCCGGCCGCCCGGGCGGAGGCGCGGGTCGTCGAGCTCGAGATCCCACCGGCGGCCGTGCTGCCGGTGATCGCGGGCCGGGAATCGGTGCCGTTCCAGCGCCTCAAGGAGATCGCGAAGCTCGGGATGCGGGCCTCGGGCGTCCGCGAGCTCCACCTCCATCTCCCCGAGCTCATCGAGACGATCGCGCGGCAATTGGGCCGGGAGATCGCGGGCCAGATCGACGGGCGCACCCCCGAGGAGGTCGCGCGCGCGCTGGTCCAGTACTACGAGGCCCACACGATGGGTCGGCTCACGACCCTCAAGGAGGACCCGCTCACCTTCCGCGTCACCGGGTGCTTCGCCTGCACGCCCGATTCGCCCGAGATCGGCCGGGTGCTCTGCCCGCAGCTGCTCGGCGCGGTCCTCGAGACGCGCCTCGGCCAGCGCTGGGAGGTCTCGAAACCGGACCCGACGAAGCACGCCACCCGCGGCTGCGTGTTCACCGCGACCCCGGCCTGATCCTCGAGACCGCTATCCCACGGGAGCGGGGTTGCTGGGGGGGATCGCCCGCCCGGCCGGCACCGCGGTCGCGTGGAGCCCGCACTCCCGGGTCCCGGACTCCCACCACCACCGACCGCTCCGCGGGTCGGCCCCCGGCGCGACCGCCCGGGTGCAGGGCGCGCAGCCGATGCTCGGGAATCCCTTCGCGTGGAGCGGGTTGATCGGAACGTCGTGCTCGTGCACGTAGCCGAGCACGTCCTCCCAGCTCCAGTCGGCGAGCGGACAGAGCTTCCAGATCCCACCGTTGGCGTCGTCCCGGGCGACGGGGTCCACCGTCGAGCGCTCGGTCGACTGCTCGCGCCGCAGACCCACCATCCAGGCCTCCGCGCCGTCGAGCGCGCGACGCAGGGGGAGGACCTTGCGGGCCCGGCAGCACGCCCGGCGCTTCTCGACGGACTGGTAGAAAAGGTTCGGCCCGTCTCGCGCGACGAGCTCTTCGATGTCGGCCGGGTCGGGCAGGATCGCCCGGATCGGAATCCCGTACCGGTCGTGGGCTTCCTGCATCAGATCGTACGTTTCCGGGAACAGCCGCCCGGTATCGAGCGTGACGACCCGGAGGCGCGGGGAGGGCGGAGGTTCGAGCTTCGAGATCATGTCGAGGAGGACCATGTCCTCCGCGCCGAAGCTGCACGCGAAGACGGCCCGATCGCCGAACACCGCCTGCGCCCACCGTACCTGCTCGAAAGCGCTCCGCGGGATTTCCTCTGGGGCCGAGATCAGCGCCATCCCGATCGGGTCCAACGTCCGGCTCGAATTTATACGAAGCATTAGGGGAGTTTTGCTCCACGGCTCCGCAAAATCCGCGCTTACATCACCATCGGAGGATGCAAAAACACCCGACCCCCGCGCGCCCGGACCCTCGGTCGCTCCGCCGGGCGCCCGGGCGCTCCCCCCGAAGATCGACGCGATGCGCCGGGCCAAAGCCGCCGCCGGGCGGCGGAACCCGCCCGAAGGGGTGAGGGCGGTGTAGCAGGTGTAACCTACAATCCCGACAGTAAGCTGACAAGGCTATATATACGGGCCGGGGTTTAGCCGACCGCAGAAGCTATGAACGCTAACTCCCCCGCCCCTTCCGTCCTCCGCCCCCGCTCCGCCGCCGTCAAGTCGCCTCCCCGCGCCGCCCACGAGGCCTCGGCCCCGGCCGTGGCGGCACCTCCTCCGTCGGACGTCTGCCCCAACTGTGGATCGAGCCACCTGATCCGGGACGAGATCCGCGGCGAGGTCGTCTGCGCGGACTGCGGCCTCGTCGTCGACCAGAGCGCCCTCGTGAGCGACCGCGGACAGCGCGGCTCGAAGGAGGACACCGGCCGCGAGGCCCGCGGCTGGGGCCCCGTGATCTCGCCGCTCATGCCCGACAAGGGCCTGTTCAGCGAGATCGGCGTGCCCACCCGCGACTTCCAGGGGAACTCGCTCTCGCGGAACACCTCGCTCAAGTTCTACCACCTCCGCAAGCTCAACCACCGCCTGCGGGCCGCCCGCACGCACCAGCGCAACCTCGTCGTCGCGCTGGGCGAGCTCAACCGGCTCGCGGGCGTGCTCGGACTCTCCCGCGAGGTGAAGGAGTCCGCGACGTACATCTACCGCCGGGCGCTCGAGCACAAGGCGACCCGCGGGAAGAAGATCGTCGCGCTCGTCGCCGCGAGCGTCTACGCCGCGTGCCGGCAATGCCACGTGCCGCGGACGATGAAGGAGATCATCGCCCACTCGAAGGCGACGAAGATCGAGGTCGGCCGCGCCTACACCCTGCTCGCGCGCGAACTCAAGCTCGGGTTGAAGCCGGTCGAGCCCCGGGACTATCTCGTGCGGTTCACCCAGGACCTCAACCTGTCGAAGGAGGTCCGCCAGAAGGTGCTCTCGCTCCTGGAGCAGGTCGAGCAGGTCTACTCGACGAGCGGCGTGCTGCCGAACGGGATCCTCGCGACCATCATCTACAT
>JASHYU010000082.1 GCA_030042855.1 Thermoplasmata archaeon | reverse complement strand
GTCGACGACGGAGCTACCGAAGCCGGCGAGCACGAAATGACGCTGGTCGGGGTGGAGGGGCCCACGGTGAACTCGGCGAAGGCAACCACTGAGCTGCTCGAGGGATCGCTCACGACGACGAGTCCGGTGGCGCCGTTCACCGTCAGCTCGGTGCCGCTGGGGACGTATCCCTCAGGTGTCGTCGTGAACTGATCGGACGACGAGCAGGCTGACGGAGAACTCGTCACGCCCGATTGGAAGCAATAGTTGTACGTGTAGTCGGGGACGTACCCGCCTCCGGAAAGGACGGTCGAGGTCCCGGTAGGGTCGGCGTTGGGCGTCAGAATGAGGCCGGGCGGCACGCCGATCACGGTGACCGAACCGGATCCCCAATTGGCCACAAAGATCTCTCCGGTTCCGGGGTCGTAGGCGATCCCCTCAGAACCGTTCCCGACCGTCAACGTCGACGTCACCGTGTCCGAGGCATCGGAAATCACGGAGACCGTGCCCGGACTGGTTCCGGAGACGAAGTTCGCGACGAAGACCTCCCCGGTGGCTGGATCGTAGACTGCCCCCTCGGGCCCTAGGCCGACCCCGACCGTGGTCGTCACCGCATTGGATGAGTCGGAAATCACGGAGACCGTGTCGGTGGCGTAGTTGGCCGCGAATACCTCTCCTAATCCGGAATCATAGGCCAGGGAGCCCACCACCCCGGGGATCGTCGCCACGACCGCGTTCGTCGCGTCGGATATCACGTAGGTCGCGTAGACCGGCCCGGCGCTCTCACTCCCAAGGAACACCTCGCCCAATCCGGCATCGTAGACGAGCCCGCCGAGAAAGGTCGTCGAGTCGAAGGGCAAGTTTGCGGTGACCGTGTCCGATGCCGTGGAAATGATCGAAAGGCTGTTCGCGTCCCCGCCAATACTGGACACGAAGACCTCGGCCTCACCCGAATCGTAGGCGACATAGTTTGGGTAGGATTTGGAGGCCCCGACCGAGATTGTCGCCAGCAGGCCGTACGACGATGCAGAGAACACGTCGACTACACCGGGCGGCTCGGGATCGCAGCCAACCCACATCGCGACGAACACTTCGCCGAGCGCCGGGTCCGCAACAAGGTCCGTCGGTGCAACGTCGTCCGCTGGGCAAGAGTACCCCGGACCCGGCGCTGGCACGGAGGGGATCGCGATCGTCGCGACGAGTTCGTCGGTCGCATCGTCGATCACCGAGATGTTGGCGGTCGCGGTCAGTGCCCATACTGAGCCGGACCCGCCCGGGGCGAAGGGTGGGACATAGGCAATTGCGCTGGGACGGCTGGTCGCACCGAGACTGACGTTGGAAACGACCCAAGGTACCGTCGGGTATGTGCCGGCCGTGCCCAACCCACTTGGGGAATTCGCGCCGACGCTTGGGCGCGAATCAGAAGCAATCCCGGCACTCAACGAACTGATCAGCGCGACCGCGGCAATCGCGATAACCAGGGACGAACTGATTCGTCCAAAGGTGGGCCCACGCGGTCGGCACGTTCGAGCGTTCTTCACGAGTTCCTGTCGTGGCTTCTCGGTCGACCGGGCTGGCTCCACGTTCATGTCCGCAGTAGGTGACCTCGCGCCACCAGACCCTGAAGCGGCGAATCGGCTCTCGGGGCTTAATCAGACTGGATACCCGTGTTGCCATTTTGGACATGCACTCAACCACGGGCCCGCGGGGGATCGCGATAACGATCCGTGCGAACGTACGACTCCATGAGCAACCTACCTCTTCGCAAGCAGTGGACCCCCGGCTCTGGAGGGAGGGCCCGCCCGGGCCATGTAATGGGCCGCCGATCCCGAGGGTCTCAGGATGCAGTACTGGCGACCGGTGCGGCCCGGCGGGGCTTCAGCGCCGCTCGTTCAGTCGTTCCCTGCCCGCTTCATCACTCGAGCAATGCGATCGTCCACTCCCTTCGCGACGGTGGTGCACTGGGTCGGGAACCCGACCTGGACCTCGACCACTCCCGGGAGGCTGCTGAGCTCGCGACGAACCTGGTCGGCCGAGGAGCCCGACGCCACAGGAAGGAAGAACGACACCGCGCCGCCGGAGGGCGGTCGCCCCGACGCGGGGAGAAAGATCTCGACCGGAACCGCCGGGTCGATCCCGAGCACATCCGGGTGCGACTGCGTCAGTTGCGACCAGAACCTCCGTGGGTCGATCTCCGTGCCGTACAGCAAGCTCACCCACGCCACGGACGCCGGCAGACGTCGAAAGTCGAGCAACGGCTGAAAGAACAGCGCGTTCGCTCCCATGAGGCGATCCACCCGGCGCTCGAGGCTCCGCAGGGTCATCCCGGCCTCTTCCGCGGTTCGGGCCCAGTCGAGTTCTCTCGAGCGGCGGAACGAACGGAGGATCTTCCAGTCCCGCGCCGTGAGGTCCACTTCGGACTTCGGGAACGGTATGTCGAACGGGGGCGTGATCACTCGGCAACCGCTCGCTTTCTCCAGTGTCCGCTGACGACGCGCGGCGTTCTGGGGACTCTCCGTGAGGGTCAGGGCTCCGTAGAACCCCCCGATCTGGAACGTCAACAGAGGTTCGAGCGTCTCGCGGATCGCCGTCTCGAGGCGATACTGGTCTCGGTCGCTCTCGAGCAGGAGGGGCTGCAGCTGGAACCTTGCGCCCAGGGCTTCCGGGTTCGGGAACGTCACGATCCCGTTCCAGAACCCTTCGGTGCGCCATCGCGCGAGCCGTCGCCGTATGGTGATCCGGCTCGCTCCCACCCGCCTCGCCAGGCCGACCGCCGAATTTCTCGGATGGATCCCACGGATCGTGTACGCTTCGTCGAGGAACTGCGCCCGCAGGAGTCGTACGTCCAACGACTCCATGATTCGGTCGGATGGCGGGCAAAACTAAAATCCCACCGTTTGGCCGCCGATGTCCCGCCGGTGGCAATCTCCGACGAGATGGCTCGCCGCGGCCTCGGTTGACGAAGCCTCGCACCGGACGGTGGCTACGATTTCCCGGCCCTCGCCCGAGGAGACCTTTCTCGGAGGCGGGGCGAACGGACCTTGGCAACTCGAAGAATGCGCACCGCGACTCCCCCTGCCGACGGAACCGCTAAGCGCGAGGACCGAGTCACCCGCGGACGTGAGTCCCCGTTCGACCCAGTTGACCCCGCCGGTCGAGCCGTACCGGATCAAGGTGATCGAGGCGATCCGCCTTCCCTCGGTGGAGGAGCGGGAGCGCGCGCTCGTTCGAGCCGGATACAATCTGTTCAACCTGCTCTCGGAGGAGGTGTACATCGATCTGCTGACCGACTCCGGTACTTCGGCGATGAGCGACCGGCAGTGGGCGGGCCTGATGCTGGGCGACGAGGCGTATGCCGGCAGCCGAAACTTCGCGCACTTCGAGTCCACCGTGCGCGAGCTCACCGGCTACCCGCAGATCGTCCCCGCGCACCAGGGTCGCGCGGCCGAGCACCTCCTCCTGTCCACGCTCGCGCGTCCCGGCGATGTCGTCCCGAACAACATGCACTTCGACACGACCCGGGCCCACGTCCAGCATGTGGGAGCGCGGCCCGTGGACCTCGCGATCGACGAGGC
>JASHYU010000081.1 GCA_030042855.1 Thermoplasmata archaeon | reverse complement strand
GGCGCTCGATCCTCGAGATCGCCCGCGACTGGAAGTTCCCGCCGGTCCTCATGGGCCAGCAGATGCTCGGCGAGCTCGGGATCCCGCGCAAGAAGGTCTGGCAGACGTTCCTCCATCCCGAGACGGCGCCCGACGAGCGGTTGCGGCACGAGGTGGAGGCGCTGCTCGCCGCGGACCTCATCTACTCGCCGCGCGGGATGGAGCTCCAGCGGGAGCGGGGGCGCCGGGGGGAGGAGCGGCTCCAGCGCTGGCTCGAGAAGCACGGCATCGGCTACCGGACCGAGAAGGACCTCCGCGGGAAGTACGCGAAGACGCCCGACGCGCTGCTCGACGAGCCGATCGTCTTCTACGGCCAGAAGCTCACGTGGATCGAGTCGAAGGCGAACTTCGGCGACGACGTCGAGCTCCGCAAGAACTTGAAGCGCCAGCTCGGCCCGTACACGGAGATCTTCGGCGAGGGGGCGGTCGTCTACTGGTACGGGTACGTCGACGGCGCGGTCTCCCCGGAGGGCATCCTGCTCTGGGACGGCACGACGTTCGAGTCGATCACGCCGGTCGTGCCAGCGCGTCCCGAGCGACCTCCCGCTGCGCACCCGTCGCGAGATCACGCTCGACCAGCGCACCCGGCGTCGCCTCCTTCAGCCCCACGATCAGGGCACGACGGCACCGGCGGCGCGCCGCCTCCCGCAGCTGGCGGGACATCGAGCGCGCGAGGAGATCGCACTCCGCGCTCAGGCCCGCCCGCCGCAGCTCCTGGACGATCGCCACCGCCTCCGGCGTGAAGCTCGGCTCGACGACGACCACGTAGGTGTCGAGCCCGGGCTCGCCGTCGGGCCACCGGCCGGCCTCCCGCAACAGCATCTCGAGCGTCTGGTCACCGATCGCGAGGCCCACGGCCGGCGTCGGGGGACCTCCGAACAGTTCGACCAGGTGGTCGTAGCGACCCCCCCCGAAGACCGACCGGGCGTCCCCGCCGCGCGCGTACGCCTCGAAGACGGTCGAGGTGTAGTAGGCAAGGCCGCGGACGACCGTCGGGTCGAAGACGACGCGATCGGCGATTCCGGCCCGATCGAGCAGACCGAGCAGCGCTCGGACGCGCTCGACGCCGGTGCGGGCCGCGAGGTCGAGCCCGCGGTCGACCCATCGGCCGAGGAACGCCTCGGCGGCCTCCCGTGGCAGACCGGCCCCCACCTCCGCGAACTGGTGGGCGAGCTCGCGCGCGCCCTGGGGCCCGACGCCGGCGAGCGCGAGGTTCGAGGCGAAGTCGGCCGGCGAGGTCTTGTGGTACCGGTCGACCGCCTGGAAGAACCGATCGAGGTCCGCCGCTCCGTAGAGGCGCCCGATCCCCTCCGCCACCGCCCGGTCGTTGAGCCGGATCGTGTAGAGGCCCGCGCCACCGATCTCGTCGAGCACGAGCGCCGCGGCCGCCAGGAGGTCCGCGTCCGCCTCGACGCCGGCCACGCCCAGGATGTCGAGGTTGAACTGGGTGAACTCGCGGGTCCGGCCCGCGCCCATCTGCGGCTCCTCGTAGCGCCAGGTCTTCGAGATCGTGAACCACTTGACCGGGAGCGGCGCGGACTTCGCCCGGTCCACGAAGACCCGCACGACCGACGGGGTGGTCTCCGAGACGAGCGCCACCGGCCGCCCGCCCTTGTCGGAGAACGTCCAGGTCTGCTTCGCGATCTCCTCGCCGCTCTTGACCTCGTAGAGCTCGAGGCTCTCGACGCACGGCGTCTCGAGCTCGGAGAAGCCGGCCCGACGCGCGGCGGCGCGCATGCGCCGGCGGATCTCGGACCGGGCCCCCCCTTCGGGCGGCAGGTAGTCGCGGAACCCGCGCAGGGGCGCGAACGGCACGGCGGCGGCACTCGGGCGGGGCTCTTTAACTAGAGGGAGGGCGCGGGCCGGCCGAGGGGAGCGACCTCGATCGGGACGGCCGGTTCCGGCGCCCCGACCCGATCGAGCGCGCCCTTGAGCGCGCGGTACGCGACGATCGTGCCGCCGAAGTTCCGGAGCTTGAGTTCCGCCGCGACCTCGCGCAGGGACCGGAGCGCGGGTCCGACGTCCCCGCCGCTCGAGCGCACCTCGACCATCCGGTCGCGGAGCCGCTTCAGATCGTCGACGAACCTCGGTTCCAGGAGCGCCCACAGGACCATGGCCGAGTGCGCGAGCAGCCGCTCGGCCTCCGTCCGGCGTCCGCGGCGGACGGCCGCGCGGCCCTCCTCCAGCGCGGCGAGCGCGGGCGTCGGGTCCCCGCCCAGGTCGCGGAGCGTCTCGACCAGGAGATCGCATTCGGTCGTGAGGATCCGCCCGACCTCCCACTCCTCCTCCGCCCGGGAGAGCTGGTCCCGGATGTGGACGAGGCGCCGCTGCGCGCCCGCGAGGTCGCCGTTCGCGATCGCCCGGCGGATCGCGTCGAACTCGACGTCGGCGCTGCGGGTCGGCATCAATTGGGCGAGCTCGTTCCGGCGCGAGAGCGCGGACTCGTATTCCTCGGCCAGGACGCTCGCGAGGTGGACGAACATCTCCCGGACCAGTACGTCGAGCGACGCGAGGTCGTCGCTGAGCGTCGCGGCCCCGAACCTCCGCTCGAAGTCGGTGAAATCGAGGCCGAGGCGCCGGCCGAGCAGGAAGTACTCGTCGAGGCGTCGGCGCGTTTCGGAGAACGGGGCACCCTCGGGCAGCACGGGGAGGTCGTGCAGCTGCGGGATCGACGGCGGGGCCCGGAACTCCTTCACGGGCGGAAGCGCCGCCGCGGGCAGCGACGGGAAGCGCGCGGACCGGCCGAGGAGGCCGGGCCCGGGCGCGGCCGAGGTCGGGGCCGGGGGATCGCGGTCGACCGTCGCGAGGAGCTCGCCGATCGTCCGGAGGTACGCGGCATCCTGGGTGGGGCCGGTCCCCGCCACGTCGCGGACCGCCGAGAACAACGATTCCGGAAGGTGGCAGCGGGGGCACTGGCGCACGTCCGCGCCGATCTCTTGGCCGCAGGCGGGGCAGTTCACGGTGGGTCCCTCCGACCCTCCGGGGGTCCCCCCGGGACTGCTCGGGCGTCGGACCGACAGGGGCTCATGGCGCCGGCTTCCGCTACGTAATCACTCGGCTCCACCTCAAAAGGTCTCGTCCACGGCGGAACGACTCGGCTAGGCCTCGACCGCGAGCGGATGGAGGTGGCGACGGGCGGAGGGGGTGGGATGGGTCCACGCCGGGAGCTCGGGGGTCGGGACCCGTCGCGGCGTGGCGGACTCGGGGGGCCATCGGCGGCGACAGGCGTCGCACCGGAACCCTCGGCCCCGGCCGAGGGAACGGGCGCGCCGCGCGCACGACCGGCAGTACGGCCCCCGGACCGACCCCCACCGCGGGGCGAGTCGCAGAACCCGCACGCTTTCGAGGCGGAGCGCCGGCGTCCGTCCGCGGCTCCCGGCGAGGTCCACGAGATCCCCGGGCCGGAGCGCGCGCACCACCGACGGGAGCGTCTTGGTCGGCTCGAAGGCGAGGCACTCGACGGCGCGCCCTTCGCCGTCCGCCACCTCGAGCCGAACGTGCCCTCCGGCGAGGTCGAGCGGTCGCGCCCGGACAACCGCGCGGAGCCGGGCCGAGGTGTACGGGCGCAGTTCCTGTGCGGTCCTCCGCTCGAGATGGTCCCCGGTCGCCTGGTTCGTCCGGAAGATCACCCAGCGGTCGATGGGCTCCGAGCGGATCTCGCGGAGCGCGGCGAGCAGCTCTCGCCGATCGGTCCCGCGCAGACCGAACAGGATCGGGCAGGGGGTGTGCGGGGCGACCAGGAGCCGGCGCGTCCGCGCGTCGTAGCTGAGGAAGAGCGTCGGGTGGCGGCGCGCGGCGGCCCGGACGCTCGCGGCCTCCACCCTCCGCGGCGTGCCCCAGCGCTCGGGGCGGCGATAGGCGGTGAGCTCCCACGTCGCGCTCCGGGCGGGCCACGCGATCGACGCGGTCGCGCCGACCAGGCCCCGCGATCCTCCGCGCACTCTCCACCAGGCCCTCGCGTTCCGGAGCGACGTGATCGTCGCCCCGACCGGGACGACCTCGCGGACGGCGCTCCAATACCGCCCCGCGGGGAGTTGTCGGGTCGTGACGACGATCGCGGGGTCCGTGCCGGCGGTCCGCGGAGCGCACGCCGTGACGCGGCGCCACGCGAGCGCCCGGAACCGCTCGCGATCCGCCGCCGGCAGCGGCCGGCCGCGCGCGTACGCCCAGACGGCCCGGCCGCCGATCGAGCCGATCCGCCGCCGCGGTCCCCGTCCTCGTCCGAAGTGGGCGGAGAGCGCGGCGTTCCCGCGGGTCTTCCACGGGATGTTCGGGTTGAGACGGACCAGCCGGGGTTCGCCGAGGAGATCGAGGCCCTCCGACCGGGCCAGCGCGAGGAGCTCGGTGAGCACCCAGGTCGTGCAGCCGCCGTGCGGGCTATCCGTGTCGTCGACGCCGACCCACATCCTCCGCGGTCGCCGCGACCGGGTCCGGCGCGGGACCGACCTCCCGGCCTACGCGAGGCCCGCGATCAGCTTCTGGTAGCCGGTCAGATTCGGCGCGAGCTCGATGTCGGTCCGGGCGGGACCGACCTTCTCTCCGAGGAGCTTCGCCTCGAGGCCGTCGCGCGACACTTCCTTCGGTCGGTGGATGACGCCGATCGGGATCCGGCCCTGCTCGAGGACCTCGTAGCAGAGTCGGAACATCGTCTTGCGGTCCGTCGGGTCGTAGTCGGGGAGCTTCGAGACGTCGAGCACCTTCTCTCGCCAGAGCTTGTAGGTGTCATTGTACGTGACGCACGGGGAGAGGTCCTCGACGAACGCGAAGCCGCGACCCTCCCGGTTGAAGCGCAGCGCCTCCTCGAGGATCGCCGTCATGCCCTTCGGGTCCCCCGAGAACGTGCGGGCGATGAAGTTCGGCGCCGGGATGGACAGCGCGGTGAGGATCGGTCGGAACGGCGGCTCGACGTTCCCCTCGAAGCCGATCTGGCTCGTCGGGGACGCCTGGCCCTTCGTGAGACCGTACGTCTCGTTGTTCATGACGATGTAGAGGATCGACGCGTTCTTCTTGAACGCGTGCATGAAATGGCCCATCCCGATCGCGTAGCCATCCCCATCGCCGCCGGCGGCGACCACCGTGAGCGCGGGGTTCGCGAGCTTCACGCCCACGGCCTGCGCGAGGAGCCGCCCGTGGAGGGCGTGCAGGCCGTTGATCTCGAGGAAATTGTGGATCGAGCCCGAGCAGCCGATCCCCCCCACGAGGACGAGCTCGTGCGTCGGGATCTTGAGGTCCGCCGCCGCGCGCTTCACCGCGGCGAGCACGCCGAAGTCACCGCACCCGGGGCACCAGATCGGCGGGACGGCTTTCGCCGACTGCACCATGCCTACGCGACCTCCCGGATCCCGGCGATGATCTGCGGCGCGCGGAAGGAGTAGCCGTCGTACTTCAGGATCGACCGCAGCTTCGCGTGGTGCCACGGCAGCGACTCGCGGATCAACCGAGCGAACTGGCCGGTGTAGTTGTGCTCGACGACGTACGCGACATCGACCGAGGCGAGGAACGGATCGAGCTCGTGCGCCGGCACCGGGAAGACCGTCCGGGCCTGGAAGTAGCGCGTGGCGACCCCCCGGGACTCGAGGAGATGCATCGCCTCGACGATCGGGCCGGACGTCCCCCCGAACCCGATGAGCCCGATCTTGGCGTTCGAGGGGCCGAAGAGGCGCGCCGGCGGCAGTTCATCCCGCGCCCGCACCATCTTCTCCATGCGCTTCTTCATCTGCCGGACTCGGTTCACCGGATTCACGGAGACGTGGCCCCACTCGTCGTGCTCGTTCCCCGTCACTTCCGACCAGACGCCGGGAGTGCCCGGGGGTGCGACGGCGCTCACGCCGTCCTCGGTGACCTCATAGACCTTGTACTGTTGAAGCGCCGCGACCGCCTCGCCGGTGAGGCGCTTCCCGCGGTCGACGCGCACGCGCGCGAGATCGAACCGCTCGCTCGACACGGTGTTCTGGCAGAGGGCCTGGTCGAGGAGGAGGATGACCGGGACCCGCCAGCGTTCCGCCAGGTTGAGCGCTTCGACGGTGAGCTCGAAGCAGTCCGAGGGCGTCGACGGCGAGAGGATGAACCGCGGGTACTCGCCGTGGCCCAGGTGGGCGAGGTGGGAGAGGTCGGATTGTTCGTTCCGCGTCGGCTGGCCCGTGGACGGGCCGACCCGCTGGCAGTCGGCGACCACGACCGGGATCTCGGCCGTCGCGGCGTGGCCGATGCCTTCCGTCATCAACGAGAGCCCGGGCCCGCTGGTCGACGTCATCACGCGCGAGCCCGCGTAGGCCGCTCCGATGATCATGTTGATCGCGGCCAGCTCGTCCTCGGCCTGGCGCACGACCCCGCTGAACGGCGGGAGGTATCGCTGGAGGTACTCCATGATCTCCGTCGCCGGGGTGATCGGGTACCCCGCGAAGAAGCGACCGCCGCCCACGACGAACCCCATCGCGACCGCCTGATTGCCGGTCGTGAGGATCTGGTCCTTCGCGTCGCCCGAGACGACCGAGTACCGATTCGCCACCCCCGTCGCTTCGAGCGCGGCCTTCCGGCCGATCTCGAGGGCCTTCAGATTCTTCTCGAGGGCCTCGCCGCCCCGGCGCTGGAACCGCTCCTGGATGACCGCCCGCGTCAGGTCGACATCGAACCCGAGCAGCACGGAGACCGCGCCGTACGCCGCGGTGTTCTTGAAGATCGGCTGACCGAGGGGACCGCCGACCTGGGTCGCGAACGGGAAGCCGGCCGCGTTCGGTCGATCCACGTGGAAGGTCGTCGAGTCGTAGATGATGAAGCCGTGGTCGGAGAGCTCCGCCGACCCCATCTCGACCGCCTCGTTGTCGAACGCGACCAGGACGTCGACCTGGGGCTTCACCGCCGCGACGGGCTCGCGGCTCGCCCGCACCGAGGCATCGGCGTGGCCCCCGCGGATCCGCGACAGGACGTTGCGGGACGTGTAGACGTACAGCCCCCGCTTCAGGAAGTACCGGCCCAATAGGTCCGAGACGGTGAGGGTCCCGTCCCCTCCCTGCCCGCCGATCATCACGCTGAGATCGGCGAGCTCGATAGCGGGGGGAGATTCGCCGGGCGACGGGGATTCGGTGAGGGGGACGGTGCGAGAGGCCGGAGTGGTCATGTGATCCTCGGGGACAGTGGAACGCGCGGGGGTATCTCGTTTGAGGTCGGGTGGCTATAAAAGGCTCTTCCCGGGAGGTTGGGGACTCCTCGTGAAAGTACGGGACTATAGCGTCCAATGCGCGCCGTTCAGTCCGAGGCGCGCGAACGTGGCCCGGAGCACCTCGGGAGGAGGCCGGTCGTACTCGAGGCGCATTCTGCCCGCGTAGATCGGTACGCTCATCGCGAGGACCTGGTCGACCGTCAAGCGGCCGGGCTCGCTGGAAGCGCTCGCACCCGACGCTCGGGCGTCCGACTCTTCCGACCCCCAGAATACCATGGTGTTGGCGCACGTACGGGTGATGTCCTTCCACCAATCGGAGGCGGGGAGCTCGAGGACCACCGACGGGAGCCCCCCCACGTCCGTGCGCGGGCGGCCCCGATCGAGGTCGAACCGGACGGGCCGCGCGCAGCGGTCGCAGAACGACTCGATGTGGACGGGCTCGGCGAGCATCGAGTGGAACGCGATCGAGTCCCACGCGCAGTTCGCGAAGTATCGACGACCATCGGTCCGCACGACGACGTACGGCGTGGCGAGGGCCGAGAACGGGAAGGCCATCAGGATCCGCGACGTGCCGTCGAGCAACTTCAGGTGGTGGGCTTCGTCCAGGACGCGCAACGCCCGCTTCGTCCGGTCGAGGTCGATGCGCGCACCCGCCGCGATCTCGGGCACGGACGGAGCGTTCGCATGCTCGAGAAAGTAATCGAAGACGAACTTCCGCACCGTCCGCTCCGTCGCGTCCAGCACGCTCCCTTCCCTCGGGAAGCGACGGTCCTGCCGCTACTTTCGCTTATGGGAGGCCGAACGGAGACCGCCCTCGCACGTCGACAACCGTAAATGGAACGGTGCCGGTAGAACGTCAATGGGGGAGCCTCGCCTCGTCGAGAACTACCACCCTCGGACGTCCCGCGCGCGCAAGTTCGCTCCCGAGATCGAGATCTGGGACGAGACGCTGCGCGACGGCGAGCAGACCCCCGGCGTGCATTTCTCCCCCGAAGAGAAGCTCGAGATCGCGACGCTCCTGTCCGACGCGGGAGTTCCTCTCCTGAACGCCGGGATCCCGGTGGTCTCTTCCGAGGAAGCGCGCGCGGTCCGTCTCCTCGTCACGTCGGGGCTGAAGGCGAAGGTCCTCGCGGCCGCGCGCACCGTTCCCTCCGACGTCGACGCGGTGATCGCGAGCGGGGCCCGCTACATCGCGATCTTCGTGGCGGCGAGCAATGTGCACCTCAAGTTCAAGCTCCGGATGAGCCAGACGGAGGTCAAGGAGGCGAGCCTCGCGGCGGTGCGACGGGCCAAGGACGCCGGGCTCCACGTGGCGTTCGTCACGGAGGACACCGTGCGAGCCCCGTTCGACTTCGTCGAGGACCTCTACCGCTCGGTCCAGGAAGCCGGCGCGGACCGGCTCGTGGTGGCCGACACCGTCGGCATCATGACGCCGCTCACGTTCCGTTGGTACCTGACCGAGTTCCAGCGTCGGGTCCACCCGAAGGACCTGAGCGTC
>JASHYU010000080.1 GCA_030042855.1 Thermoplasmata archaeon | reverse complement strand
AGGGGGCGGACGCCGCCGCGGGTCCTTCGCCGGGTCGGCGGCCGTCGCGGGGGTGCCCCCCGCCGACGGCGCGCCCGCGGTCGGAGCCGCGGGCGGGGGCGGCGCGAACTCGTCCGGCGACGGGAGCACGGGGACGCCCGCCGTCTTCGAGCCCTTCCCGTAGGAGGTGACCATCGACGTCGACTCGTCCGACTCCGCCTTGATCTCGTCCTCGATCGACTTGATCTCGGTCAGGAGCTCCTCCTGGCGCGGGATGGGGCCGAGGATGCTGTCCATCGACCCGACGCGCTTCTCGAGGTCGTCGAGCGTGTTGAGGCTCCGATCCGGCACCTGCCGGCTCGTGCCCATGTACTCGCTCGCCCCCTCCATCAAGCGGGAGAACTCGAACGGGAAGAGGATCTTCGTTGCCTGGCCGTCGCCGACCTTCGCGACGGTGTCGAGCGAGAGGACGGTGAGCGCCTTCGCGTCCAGCACGCCCGCCCCGAGGGAGAGGATGCGCAGGCGCTGCGACTCCCCCTGGGCCTGGAGGATCGTCGCGACCCGAGCCCCTTCGGCCTCGAGGATCTGGGACTGCCGGACCCCCTCCGCCTGGAGGATGCGCGATCGCTTCTGACCTTCCGCGACCAGGATGGCGCTGCGCTTCTCGCCGTCGGCCCGGAGGACCGCGGCGCGCCGCTGCCGTTCGGCGGCGGTCTGCTCCTCCATCGCGGTCTTGACGGGGCCGACCGGGTCGACCTCCTTGATCTCGACCGCGTCCACGCGGACGCCCCACTTGTCGGTCGCCTCGTCGAGGATGTCGCGGAGCCGCGTGTTGATCCGCTCGCGGTTGTAGAGCACCTCGTCGAGCTCCATGTCGCCGATGATCGAGCGGAGCGTCGTCTGGGCGAGCGCGACGGTCGCGACGTGGTAGTCTTGGACCTGGAAGATCGCCTTCGGCGCGTCGACGACCTTGATGTAGATGATCGCGTCGACGTTGGTCGGCGAGTTGTCCTTCGTGATCACTTCCTGCCGCGGGACCTCGAGCACCTGCGTGCGCAGGTCGATCTTGAGCACGACCGAGAGCGGGCTCACCATGTTGAACCCGGGACTGATCATCCGCTTGTACGACCCGAGCAGGGTCACGATCCCCTGCTGGTACGGCTGGATGGTGTAGATCATCCGGGTCAAGATCACCAGGATGATGACGAACGCGAGTACGGCGATGAGGATCCATACCGTGAAATCTGCCATGTGAGGAGACCCCGGGCGCCCGCGGCGCCGACCTCAGCGAGACCACGCCGGCTCTTGAACTCGCGGAGGGGTCCCGAGCCGCCCGGAGGCGCGGGTCAGGAGGCCTTCGGGGGGCTCTCGATCGGCTCGACCGACACCGAGACGCCCTCGCCGTGGACGATCTTCACCCGCGTGCCGACCGGGATCTCCTGGTTCGAGCGCGCGGACCAGATCTCGGAGCGGACCCGGACCTTGCCCCGCAGCGTGTTCGGCACGACCGGCGCGATGACGATCGCCTCGTCGCCGACGAGCCCCGCGCTCGTCGTGCTCATCGGTTTGTGGGTCGGCGCGACCCATCGGTAGTACGGGATCTCGATCAGGGCCGCCAGGATCGCGGCGACGATGATCGCGATCGGGCCGTAGTAGCTGTCGAGGAGGGCGGACGGCAGGAACAGGTAGAGGAACCCGGCCACGAGCAGGATCGACGCGGGAATGAGGAGGAGGGCGCCCGGGTGGACGAGCTCGGAGGCGAGGAGGATGATCCCCACGACCACGAGCACGATGCCGATCGCCGGATCGACCACCGTCATGATCCCCTAGGAGATGGTCGAACGCAAGATAAGATGCGACGAGCGGCGCTCGGCGGGTCAGCGGATGTACTGATCGGTGGTGGCGAGGTCGAACCGGGTCACGACCTTCAGGCGCTGCCCGTCCCCGCCCGGGGCGGCCGATAGGAACGGGAACATCTGCCAGAGGTCGCCCTCCGCCATGCGGGTCGTGGGGTGGCCCGGACCGAAGGCGAGCCGGGTGACGTGCGCGGTCACCTGCCGGACCGCCCGCTCGTCGAGATAGCCGAGCGCGTGGAGGTACTCGTGCGCCAGGATCACGTACACGAACGAGTTGAGCTCGAGCGGCGAGCGCGCGTGCGCCCGCATCATCTCGACGAGCCCTTCGTTCAGCACGATCAGGTTGCCGGTCACCTGCCAGTACGCCCCCAGTTGGGGTGGGAGGTTGGAGAGACCGAGTCCGAGCCCGGGCCGCTCGATCCCGAGCGCATAGCGCACCGCGCCCCGAACGACCCGGAAGACGGCATCGTAGTCCGCCGGCCGTTCCAGCACCGAAGCGAGGGCGAACGTGGAGCCCACCCTGGACGGCGCCGGTCGGCCCGGAGGAGCGCGGGGCCGCGACGCGGCGGGACCGGTCAGATAGAGGGGCATCATGGGGAGAGTACGGCCACCGCGGGCCTTATAGGGCCACTTACCCACGGGAAAGCTGCGCACGCGGCCCCGACCCCGCCTGCGGGGACCCGAGGGCCCCCTCTAGACCTATGAGCGTGCCTCGGCTCGACGCCCCCTCATGCCCCGCGCCGAGGACATCGTCTTTCCGCGCCAGCGCGAGCGGTTCGAGGACCGCCGCAAGGAGAACCGCCAGCGGAAGCTCCTCGACGAGTTCTTCGACCACGGCACGCTCCTCTCGGTCTCCCGGCTCGTGAGCCACGGGCAGATCGACGCGATCGACTTCCCGATCTCGACCGGGAAGGAGGGGGGCGTGTTCCGGGCGACGAAGGGCGGCGAGTTCCGGGCGGTGAAGATCTACCGGGTCGCGAACTCCACCTTCCGGCGGCTGCCCTCGCATGCCCTGGAGGAGCTCCGCCGCGAATCGAGCGTCCGCAACTTCGGGGGCCTCATCTACGCGTGGACGCGGCGCGAGCACACGATCCTGGGGAGACTCAAGGACGCCGGAGTCCGGGCCCCCGTTCCGTTCGCGCACTACCGCAACGTCCTCGTCATGGAGTTCATCGGCTCCGCGGAGGGTGCGGCCCCGCGCCTGCAGAACGCGCTGGTGGACGACCCGGACGCGCTCTACGACGAGCTCGTGCGGCAGATCGGCCGGATGGTCCGGGAGGCGGGTCTCGTGCACGGGGACCTGTCCCCCTACAACGTCCTGTGGTTCGAGGACCGCGCCGTGCTCATCGACGTCGCCCAGGCGATCGCCCGGGACCACCCCGCGGCGCCCGCGCTCCTGCGTCGGGACCTCACGAACTTCGCGAAGTTCCTCGGCCGTCTCGGACGGGCGGTCGATCCCGAGGAGTTCCTCCGTGCCGTCGGGGGCGATCTCGTCGGCCCGCCGAAGGAGGCCGCCTGACGATGCCCGTCCTGTTCGCCCGGGTGCCCGAGGAGCGGCTCGGGGTCGTCATCGGGCCCGGCGGGCGGACGAAGCGCGAGATCGCGACCCGGACGGGGACGGAGATCGAGGTCGACCGCGACGACGGCGAGATCCGGGTCACCGGGGCGGACTCGGACCCGCTCGGGGCGCTGAAGGCCCGGGACATCGTGCTCGCGATCGGACGCGGCTTCTCGCCCGAGCGCGCGCTGCGCCTCCTGAAGGAGAACACGTACCTCGGCGTGCTCGACATCAAGTTCACCACGGGGCACCGAGAGAAGGCGGCGCTCCGCCGCATCCGGGCCCGGGCGATCGGGACCCACGGGCGGGCCCGCTCCCGGATCGAGGAGCTTTCGGGGTGCTCGATGAGCGTCTACGGCTCGACCGTCGCCTTGATCGGGGAGGAGGAGCAGCTCGAGCGGGCGACGCACGCGGTCGAGCTCCTGCTGCGGGGCAGCGAGCATTCGACGGTCTTCCACTACCTCGCCCGCGCCCGGCGCGACGCGGCGCTCGAGGACGCGACCCGGGGCCCCGGCGCGTCCGACTACGAGGCGTGACGATGGCGAAGACGGTCGCCCTCTCGGCGCCGGCCCTCGCCTGGGCGCGCGACGCGTTCGCCCGGTACTACGCGAGCACCCCGGTCCCTCCGCCCGGCCGCCTGAACCGTCGGGAGTTCGCGGCGTTCCCGTTCGCGACGGAGACGATGATGCGGCGCCACGCGACGCTGCGCACTCCCGAGGAGTTCCGGGCGTTCCTCGCGCGCGAGACCCCGCGGCACGTCTACTACTCCTCCGCCTACTACCGCCACCCGGCCGAGACCTCGATGGCCGCGAAGGAGTGGCTCGGCGCCGACCTCATCTTCGACCTCGACTCCGACCATTTGCGCGGCGCCGAGGCGCTCGACTACGCGGGCCAACTTCGGCTTGTCAAGTCCCGGCTCACCGAACTCGTCGACGACTTCCTCTTCGGCGACTTCGGGATCGATCCGGCGGCCACGGAGTTCGTCTTCTCGGGAGGCCGGGGGTACCACGTGCACGTGCGCGACGAGCGCTACCTCACGATGTCGAGCCCCGAGCGGCGGGAGCTCGTCGACTACGTGCTCGGGACCGGTGTCGACCCGATGCAGGCGGTCGGAGTGCGGCGCGAGGACGTCCGCGGGGGGCGGACCGCGGGCGAGCTCGACGAGTCCGAACTGGTGGGCCTTCCCGGCGGACGCCGGGCCGTCCCGCACCATCGGGTCCTCGCGCCTCCGGACGACCCCGGCTGGAAGGGGCGGACGACGCGAGCGCTCCTCGCGCTGCTCGCCCGGTGGGAGGCCGGCGGGGTCGACGCGGCCGCCGACGAGATGATCGGTTGGGGCATCCCCCGCGCGAGGGCGCGGCAGTGGGCGCGCGTCCTCGTCGCCCGAGGGGGGGCCGCGCGCATCCGCACCTCCCTCTCCCTCGACGTGTTCAAATCGGACCTTCCGGCCGAGATCCTGGAGGCGGTCGTCGCGCGCGCGAAGATCGAGGTGCAGGGCGAGACCGACGCGCCGGTGACCACGGACATCCACCGGCTGATCCGCCTGCCGGGCTCGCTCCACGGGGGCACCGGCTTCCGCGTCGTGCCGCTCGATCGGGACGCGATCGCGGCGTTCGACCCCTTCGCCGACGCCCTGGTCCCGGACGGGGGGACGACCTCGGTCACCTTTCTCGAGGAGGTCCGCTATCCGTTCCCGCCCGCGGGCGTCGCGGGCACGCCCGGGGGGACCGACGAGCTCCCTACGCCGGTGGCGCTGTTTTTGGTGCTGCGGGGGGAGGCGGAGCTTCGGCCTTCACCGGCATGACGAGGCGGCCGATCTTCTCGATCGTCGCCTCGATCGCGTCGCCCGGCTTCAGCTTCCGCGCCTCGTTCCCGAACTCGAAGCCGGGCACGCCGCCGAGACTGCCGAGGGAGACGACGTCCCCCGGCTCGAACGAGATCCCGGTCGAGAGGTGG
>JASHYU010000079.1 GCA_030042855.1 Thermoplasmata archaeon | reverse complement strand
GTAGCCGTCCGTCGCATCGTACGTCATGCTCGCTCCCTCGCGAGCCGACGGGTGCTTCGCCGGAGCCAGCTGCGTCCACGTCCCGTTCAGGAACTTCCACGTGTCCCCCAACAGGGCTCCGGAACTTCTGACCCCACCGAACAACACCACGTATCCGTCCTTCGCGTCATAAGCCATCGCCGCACCCCACCGGGCCGGCGGCGTTTCGATGGTCGTCCCGTTGGAATCCGAAGCGGTCGTGTGCGGGGTCAGACTCCCGACGGTGTCGCAGTCGGCCGAAGCAAGATCTACCAGAGAAGCACAATGCATTGGACCACTAAGTATTGGGCCTCCCCCGGCTTCGAGCAGATGCTCGGCCCGGGCCAGTTCCGAAGCGCCCGCCGTAGGGGTCGAACCGGACTTCGAGTCGGAAAGTGGTCCAGCGCTCGCCGGCGAACCGGTCGCGTTCGAACCGAGTGCCACGGCCCCCAACACGGTGGAAAGCAGGAACAGGCCGATCACTACGAGGATGACTGGGACGACCCAGTGGTTCCTGGGGATGGTCGCTGGTCTCATGGTAGGGCCCCCGGCGATGGTGAAGCGACGCTCAGGGTTCGCCGCACCGCAGGTCTGAGACCGACGGGCAGCACCGATCGCGCAAGAAAGTGCCGTAGGATAAGGGCGAGTTTCGACCAGGGTAACGTTTCGGTCATCTCACCCGACTCCTATTGCGACGAGATTGTCATCCGAACTGCGCGTCTCACCCGGCGAAAAGGGGGACCCTTCCGGAATGCTCGACTGACGAGACTCCCAATGCTGAGTGAGAGCCGGTAGAAGCCGTCGTTCGTTATTCAAATTTCGTACTCCGAAGCCTATCCTCGATCGAATGGTAATGTCCTCGCGTGCAGCACTCCCTCCCTCGTTAAGAACCTGCCGAAAGCGCAACTTTCGAAACCGGAAGTCCAAAGGCGGTTCGGGTACCTTTCGTCCAAGGTCGGTGCCGACGGCCTAGTCATGGGGGGGTTGCGCGCAACGGACCCGTTCCGAGCGCTAGCCTTCGAATTCAATGATCGAAACGGTTCCTTGTGCGTAATTGCTTGCGTAGACCGCCCCATTATCCGAATCCCACGTCACCCCGGCAGGGAGCGCGCCCACGTCGATGGTCGCAACTACCACGTCTGTCGCATCCGAGATCACGCTCACGTTATCCGAGCCCGCATTCGTGACGAAGACCTCCTCCGTCGCCGAGTCATACGCCACACCGAACGGGCCGCTCCCGACTCCGACCGTAGCTACCACCTCGTCTGTCGCATCCGAGATCACGCTCACGTTGTCCGAGTCGCTGTTCGTGACGAAGACCTCCTTCTTCCCCGAGTCGTACGCGACGCCCCTCGGACCACTGCCGACCGCGACCGTCGCCACCACCTCGTTCGTCGCGTCCGAGATCACGCTCACGTTGTCCGAGCCGGCATTTGCGACAAAGACCTCCTTCGTCCCCGAGTCATACGCCACGGCATCCGGGTAGTCGCCGACCGAGACCGTCGCCACCACCTGGTTCGTCGCGCCCGAAATTACGCTCACGTCGTTCGAGATGAGGTTCGTGACGAAGACCTCCTTTTTCTCCGAGTCATACGCGACTGCCCAAGGCCCAATCCCGTTCCCGGCCAGAACGTTCCCCGACTCCAACGTGTCGTTGGCGAGGATCAAAGTCTGATTGACGGTCCATCCAGCGGACGGATCGCTCGAAGGCACGAGACCTCCCAGAGCAAACGGATGAGGGGTTCCCAAGAATTGATGCGGGCTCGAAGTCGAAACACCCGGTGCAAAGCTGAACAGCTCAATGGCCGCAATGACGACAGTCAGTATCGCGGCGGCCCGAAATGCCCTCGCCCTTATCCGAGGACGACTCAAGTCCGCGCCATCCCGGAACGTCACGACGCAATCCATCGGACGCATCGAGTTCGGGATAATCAAACCAGTCGTATATCCGGGTAACTCGGGTGGCACTCGCGGGGGCCATCGAGTCAGCGTCCGCGGCTGCGGGGCGACGGATTGAAACGACCGTTTACGCGCGCGAAAGGTACCACTTTGTCGTTAGGTCTGCACCCAACTTCCTTCGAGAAGGAGCAGCCAGACGCCCAGCTTCCCGACGGACAGCACGGCCGCAACGACGCCGGAACGAATCTTCTCCGCGCGCTCGCGCGTATTGGCGACGCGGCTCGCGAAAAGCTTTGTCCGGACCTCGATGACGCAGTTGAGATCGCCGATATCGAGGGATCCCTTCTCGCGGAACCTGATTTCGATGTCGCCGGGCTTAGGCGGGCCGACCCGGGGCTCCTCTGGGCACTCAACAGCCTCCGCCACGATGTCCGGGAGCACTTGACCGAGCCTCCGACGTGTGGGCTCGGTCAGGGTCGTGTCGTACGTGACATCAACCAAGGGCATGACTCAGCCTGCCGTGGCTTCAGCACCGAACGCCATTGAGCTTCACACAATTCAAAAGATTCGAGCCACGGGATCCAACGGCACCCTTTTCCAACGTAACCTCGAGTCGGCCAGGTCATTCGGCGTAAGTGACAAAGGGTAAGCTGGCCGTCTCGTGGACTTGAACCCTTAGTTCAGGTCCCTCCAGTGGCTGCTTCCCCGAGGGCCGCTCCGACAGGGGTGCGAACTCGGGCCAGGTGGTCGGTCGGAGCGGGCTGGGCGGGAACCCCCCCTTCCCTCGAGGGTCGGACGCGCGAGGACCGAGCCGATCTGAGATCACGGGGCCCCGTTCCACGGCAGGGCCGTCCCGCGGAGCCGGGATCGGTGACGCGCACCGGCGTTCGGCATCCGTGGCCCGACGGCGGGCTCCCCTAGGTGTAGAGGTAGACTCGGCCGTCTCCGTATCCGGTCGCGAACACCTGGTCGGACGCCGCATCGTAGGCCATCCCGAGCAACCCCGAACCCGACGGAGCGGAGATCGTCCGCACGACCTTGAGGCCCGAGATCACGGAGATGTTGTTGGAGCCGTAGTTGGCCACGTACACCTCCAGCTTGGACTGGTCCCAGACCACCTCCTCGACTCCGGAACCGACCCCGATGGATCCGACCTGGCGACCGAGACCGGTGATCACCGTGACGCTGTCCGACTCATAGTTCGCCACGTAGTCGTAGCCGGTGGCGGGGTCGAACGCGACCCCGGTCGGGTCGCTGCCCACGGGGATGCTGAGGTAATCGGACTGGGAGAGCGGAGACACCGCATTCATCGAGGTGACGTTATCGCTGCCGGAGTCGGTGACGAGGAAGCGTCCCGACAGGGGGTCGTAGGCAAAGTCCCACGGGGCTTCCCCCACGGTCCTCGTGCCCAGGACGGACGTTCCGGAAAGGAACGTGACCGTGTTCGCGTCGGTGTTGGCGACCGCCATCACATCGTCCCCGGGGTCGAAGGCGACGCCGAGCGGAGCGTCAAAACTCGAGCTCGTGATCGTCGTGACGAGCTTCGTGCCGAGGAGGACGTACACCTGGTCGAGATCGTCATCGGTCACGTAGACCCGGTTGCTGCTCGGGTCGAAGCCCGCCGCCACGGGTCGGGCCCCCGACGGGAGGTCGGTGATGGTGGCCACCACCTTGCACGATCCCGACAAGATCGAGACATTGCCGGAACCCGCATTCGGGACGTAGACGTCGTGAGTCACCGGGTCGTACGCCTGGTAGGCCGGGTCGGTTCCGACGGCGCAGGAAGTGCTGCTCGCGACCGGGCCTGCCGTGGATACTTTGGATCCGTAGATGTAGACCGATCCGCTCCCGTACCCGGTGACGAACAGTTGGTCCGTCGCCCCGTCGTACTCGATCCCGAGCGGGCCCGAGCCCGACACCCCTTGGATCGTCTTGACGACCGAGAGCCCCCGGATCACGGATACGTTGGTGGACCCGTAGTTGACTACGTCCACGCTCAACGTGGCCGGGTCCCACACGTCGGATTCGGGGTAGGTCCCGACCTCGACGGAACCGACCCCCACGCCGTCGCCCCGGATCACCGTCACGTTGTGCGAGCCGAGATTGGTGACGTAGTCCTCGGAGTCGGCGTAGTCGTACGCGATTCCTTTGGGGACGTTCCCGACCGGGATGTTGATGTTGTCCTTGGCGTCCGTGGGACTCGCGGCGCTCATCGAAGTGACGTTGCCACTGCCCCCGTTCGTGACGAGGAGTCGGCCGAAGAAGGGATCGTACGCGAGGAAGATCGGGTTCGAGCCCACGGTGGTGGTCCCCACGACCGAGTTGCCCGAAATGAACGAGACCGTGTTCGACCCGTAGTTCGCGACGGCCATCCAGCCACGCCCGGGGTCGAACGCCACGCCGTACGGCTCATCGAAGGTCTTGCTGGTGATCGTCTGCACGAGTTTGGTGCCGGAGAGGACGTACACCTGATCCCGGGAGAGGTCGGTCACGTACACCCGGTTGTCCGTCGGGTTGAAGCCGGCCGCCTCGGGTTCGCCGGTCCCGAAGCTCACCGTGGCGAGCAGCTTACACGCACCGCTCAGGATCGAGAGGGAAGCGGAATCCGCGTTCGGAA
>JASHYU010000078.1 GCA_030042855.1 Thermoplasmata archaeon | reverse complement strand
CGACTCGTCCCGGTTCCGGAACTGGTACATCGCACGTATGCATGCGTATGATGGCGTATATCAATCTTAGCCCTTCGTCGGGCCCGACGGGAACTCTAGAGCGCACCGGTCACTTCGGAGAGGCGCCGACGCTCTCGAGCGACCAGAGCCGCTGGGAGATCGGACAGGCGGTCTCCGCGAGCCCGCGCCGTCGGGGGGGTGGCAGCGGCGCGCCCCCGTCGAACCAGCGGGAGAACTGGTCCGTCACCGGCCGGAAGTCCTCGAAGGGAAAGCACGGGATCCCGACGCGGCGGCAGTACTCGAGCAGCCGCCGTCGCGCGAAGACGATGTCGGCCGCTTCGGCGCCGTAGCGGTCGGTCGAGCCGTCCGCCACGAACACGACGCGGCGGCCGTCCGAGGTCCCGTCGACGATCCCGGCCTTGCAGATCCCGCAGAGCCGGCACGTCGGGTGACCGTAGGGGTGGGTCACCTCGCCCCGGCCGTCGGGGCCGACGACCAGGTGGTCCGAGCGCACGGGCAGGCTGAGTCCCTCCCGCTCGAGCACCTCGCGGATGTAGAACTCGAGGCCGCCCGAGACGATCGTGACGGGGACCCCGTGGCGCCGTGCGAGGTCGAGGAAGTCCCGGGCGCCGGCCCGCAGGGGCACGTGGTCGCGCGCGAACCGGGCCATCTCGGGAAGCCGGTCGAGGGGGAGGAGCGCCACCTGGCGCTGCCAAGCTTCCCGGAGCCCGATCCGCCCCGCGTGCAGCTGCGCATCGATCGCGTGCGCGACCGCGTGGCCGTTCGGCGCGAACTCCTCGACCAGGAGGATCGCGACGTTCGGTTCGACCAGCGTCCCATCGAAGTCGAGGACGACCTCGAGCGCGGGCGCGGGGCGGGAGCTGCGGGCCGCGGTCACGGGTCGTCCACCGGGGTCACCGTCACGTACTCCACCCGGAAGAACATCCAGTGCTGGTCGTTCGTCCCCGTGATCTCGAAGTTGAAGACCGGGGCGGGGATCGTGACGTTGAACGACAGCACCGTCCAGTTGATCGGCGAGAACCAGCTGATGTTCAGCTTGATGGCGACGATCGTGTCCACCGTGGCGTGGGCGAGGATCGTGACCGCCGTGAGGTTTGCATGGGGGTGTTTGGCCCACCCGGTGTCGTTGCCCATGAGCGAGACGCTGACGCGGTAGGTCCCGGGGCCCAAGTTCACCGGCGGGGTATGGAACACCTGGCCCCGGGTCACGTTACCGGGGTGCCCCTTCGTGACCTCGTAGACCGTGGAGATCGCGAATCCACTCGTCGAACCCGGGTAGGTTTCGATCCGGCCCGAGTGGCTGGCCTGGAGGCCCGCGGTCGGGGTGAACAGTCCATCGAGCGGCGCCAGCGGAGGGCCGAACGTCTCGAGCGGGCCGGTGTAGTTCCGCTGGAAGAGGATGATCGGACCGAGGTACGTCGTCGTGACCCAGCCCCGGACCCCCCACTGGGTCGTGTTGTAGATCGACGTCCCGAGGTACGTCTGGATGTGGCCGCCGTGCTCGGAGAGGAGGACGAACTGGGTGTCGTTCGTCGCATTGTACGGTAGGTAGGTCACGTTGAAGCCGGCCAGGAGCGGGTAGGCGTTCCGATCGTTCGCGAGCAGGGGGAGCAGCTCGGGCGAAACGGCGACGATCGCGTCCGGGGCGATCACTCCGATCAGCCGCTCGACCTGCTGGTAGCCGGTCGTGTTGATCGAGGGACCGAGTCCGAGGCTCGCCTGCTCCGCGAACGGGCGTTGCGTCTTGAACTGCGCCGCCAGGGGATTGAGCGGGTTGAGGAAGAGGTTGAAGGCGATGATCCCGGTCACGACGGTCGCGACGATCGCGGAGCGGTGCCGGGCCCGCCGACGCCCGATCCTCGCCCGAGCGGACGACGGAGGTGCGGGGAGCTGGGGTGAGCCCCCTGGGGTCCCGCGCGCGGCCGTGGCGCTAGCGCCCGAGGGCAGGCCGGGGGGTCGGGGGGGGACGCGGCCGCTCGCGCCCGCGGTCGGGGCGCCGTTCCCGGTCGGTGCGTCGACCGGTGGGACCTCTCCGCGATGCACCCAGCGCTCGAGCTCCGCCAGACCGTAGGCGAAGCCGATGAACAGAACGGCGGCGCTGATGAACGCGTACTGGTTGCCCATCCGGTAGAGGCTCGCCGTCGCGAGCGAACTGAACGCGATCCACGGAACGGAGATCACGAGCGTCCGGGGCGCGAGGAACGGGACCATCGCGAGCGTCCCGAACATCACGAGCCAGAACACGACCTTCTCGGGCCAGGCCGAGATGAAGTTCGCGAACGTGAAGTTCGCCGCGTAGACCGGTTGCGCGAGGGACAGGCTGTACTTCGCGGGCAGCGGCGGCAGGCCGAGGAGCCCTCCGCCCTGCCGCACGAGCTCGTGGAGGAGGATGTAGGCGAGGACGGAGGCGGCGAGCAGGCCGAGCGAGGCTCGGATCTGGCGGTCCCGGCGCACGGCGGTCGCGACGCGCCGGTAGACCCGACGTACACCCACCCGGGTCGATCCGTAGGACCGACGGGATCCGACGAGCTGGGTCCGGACGAGTTCGGCCGCCGGGAAGACGAAAGGGGTGAGGAAGAAGATGCCGATGAAGAACGTGATCACCGGGGTGATCTCGAGCGTGACGAACGCGACGATCATCACCGGGATCGCCCAGACGTAGCGACCGGTGAGCCACAGGTAGAAGAACGTGAACGTCTCGAGCGGGATGAACGCCTCCCAGTGGAAGCTGAAGATCCCGGAGAACGCCGGCAGCCACGCGAGGTAGACCCCGGCGGCGATCAGGGCCCAGCGCTCCGAGCGCATCCGCTGGCGGGCGATCGCGAAGAGCGGCCACGCGGCGAGCGCGAGCGCGGCGTCCTGCAGGGCGAAGAGGGTGAGCGCCGAGGGGCTGATCGCGTACACCCCGGCGACCGGGTAGGCGAGCAGCACCGGATGGACCAGAAGGTAGGAGCACCGGTCGTTGCGGCCGCAGTTCGTGGCCTCGTAGAACGGGAACGGTTTCCCTCCGTGGATCGTCGACGAGAGGGACTGCATGTTGACCGAGAGGTCGTACGTCCCGATCGCGTTGAAGTGGAGCTCGA
>JASHYU010000077.1 GCA_030042855.1 Thermoplasmata archaeon | reverse complement strand
TGGTCGGTGAGCGTCTGGCTCGGGGCGATGACGATGTTGTCCCCGGTGTGGACGCGCATCCCGAGCACGTTCTCCATGTTGCAGACCGTGAGCGCGTTGCCCCGCGCGTCCCGGACCACCTCGTACTCGAGCTGCTTGAACGCCCCGACGTACCGCTCGAGCAGCACCTGGCCGACCGGGCTCCAGCGGAGCCCGCGATCGACCGCCGCCCGCAATTCCTCGACGTTGCGCGCGACGCCGCCGCCCTTCCCGCCGAGCGTGAAGGCGACCCGGAGCATGACGGGGAAGCCGAGCTCCCTCGCCGCGGCGAGGGCCTCGTCGTAAGAGTAGACCGCGCGACTGGGCAGCGTCGGCACGCGGGCCCGGTCCATGGCACGCACGAACCGGGCGCGGTCCTCGGTCGCCCGGATCCCCGCGAGCGGGGTGCCGAGGACGCCCGTGCCCGTGCGGCGGAGGTCGCCGCGGGCGGAGAGCTGGACCCCGCAGTTGAGCGCGGTCTGGCCCCCGAAGGACAGTAGGATCCCGTCCGGCCGTTCGGCGTCGAGGATCGGTGCGACGAACTCGGGGACGAGCGGCTGGAAGTAGACCTTGCCGTGGCGGGGCGGGTCGGTCTGGAGGGTCGCGATGTTCGGATTGACGACGACCGCGTAGACTCCTTCCTCCTCGAGCGCCTTCAGGCACTGGCTGCCCGAGTAGTCGAACTCGCCCGCCTCGCCGATCTTGAGCGCTCCGCTGCCGAGGACGAGGACCTTCGACGGTCGCGTTCGCGTCATCCGGCGCGTTTCACCTTCTCCACGAACCGGTCGAAGACGAACCCCGCCTCCTGCGGGCCCGGGTGGCCCTCGGGATGGCCCTGGAGGGCGATCGTCCGGCCCCGCCCGTCGCGCAGCCCCTCGAGGGTCCCGTCGTCCGGGTTCATCGCCCACGGCGCGAGCCCCGTGCCCTTGAGCGACGCCGGCGCGACGGCGTAGCCGTGGTTCTCGCTCACGATGATCGCGCGCCCGTCGGGAAAGCAGATCGTCTTGTTCTGGCCCCGGTGGCCGTACTTGAGCTTGAACGTCGTCCCGCCCCGGGAGAGCGCGAGCAATTGGTGTCCGAGGCAGATCCCGAGCGTCGGCAGGGGCCGGTTGCTCGGGCGGGCGAGCTCCTCGATCGTCGGGGCGAGCTCGGCCGGGTCGCCGGGTCCGTTGCCCACGAGCAGGCCCCGGACCGGCCGACCATCCCAACGGGCGGGCACCGTCGCGTCGTACGGCAGTCGCAGGACCGCGACGCCGCGATCGAGGAGCGCGCGCAGGATGCTCGCCTTGACGCCGCAGTCGAGGACGGCCACGACCGGGCGCTCGGGACCCCCGAGGAGCGTCGCCCGTCGCGGCGCGACCTCGGCCATGTAGTTCTCCTTCCCGTAGGCGGGGGCGTCCGCGATCGCGCGGCGGAGCTCCTCCTCGCTCGATCGCGCGGCCCCGGGGCCGACCACCTCGAGGACCCCCCGCAGCACGCCCCGCGCGCGGAGATGCTCGGTCAAGCGGCGCGTGTCGACCCCGCGGATCGCGGGCACGCCCTCGTCGGCGAGCCACGCTTCGAGGGACCGCGCGCTCGACCAGTGGTTCGGTCGGGTCGTGCCGCGGACGACGACGCCGCGGACCTGGACCTCGGGGCTCTCGAGGACGGGCAAGCCGGCCCGGTCCCGACCCCCCGGCGGCGGCACCCCGTAGTTCCCAAGGAGCGGGTACGTGAACGCGAGGATCTGGCCCCGGAACGACGGGTCGGTCAGCGACTCGGGGTACCCAACCATCCCCGTCGTGAAGACGACCTCGCCGACGCGGCGGGCGGTCGCTCCGAACCCCTCGCCGTCGAACCGGGTGCCGTCCTCGAGCAGTAAGGTCGCCCGCCGGTCGCCGTCCTGCGTTCGGTTCACGGCAGGCGTGAAGAACCCGACACTTCCGAGGCGAGAGTTCGGGTTTAACATTTGCCGTCGCGCGTCGCTCGGTCGCCGCTCCGTCGCCGCCGGTCCGGCCCGCGAGGCATCAAATCCCGCCGCCGGGTGGGTCGCCGGATGCCCGGCCTTCCGCGCCTCAAGGAAGCGTACGACTTCGTCATCCTCGGGGGCGGGCACGCCGGCCTGCAGGCGGGGCTCAAGGCCGCCCTCCTCGGCTATTCCGCCGTGATCGTGGATCGCGGGCCGAAGTACTCCCGCTCGTACTACGCCCCCCGGATGGACAACATCCCCGGGTTTCCCGACGGCGTCTCGGGCCACGAGCTGCTCGACCGCCAGATCGCCGCCGTCCGCGCGCGCGACGCCCAGATCGACTACATCAGCCCCGCGCGGGCGACCGCCGCCGCGCGCGAGGCGGCCGGCTTCTCGGTCACGTTGGACTGGCTGAAGCAGGTCCGGACGACCCGGGGTCGGATCCTCGTCCTCGCCCTCGGGGTCGTCGATCGGATCCCCGAGGTCGGGGGGAAGATCGACCCGATCTTCCCCTGGGCGAACTTCGGGATCGTCGATTTCTGCGTCCTCTGCGACGGGCACACGCTGCCCGGTCTCTCGGTCGCCGTGATCGGCCACGACGCGTTCGCCGTCCGCACCGCGATCGACCTCGAGCACTGGCACCCCCGGTCGATCGAGCTCCTCACGCACGGGCGCCCGGTGCTCGACGGATCGCCTCCCGAAGAGCGCGCGTCGCTTCTCGCCGAGCTCACCGCCCGCGGGATCGGTTGGGTCGAGACCCCGATGGTCGGCTTCGACGAGATCCGCGAGAAGCGCTTCGGCGTCCGGTTCGCCGACGGGGCCCACCGTAGCTACGACCGTGGGTTCAGCGCGCTCGGGTGGTACGACCTGCATCACGCCCTGCCCGCGGCGCTCGGCTGCCGCTTCGATCCCGAGGGCTACGTCGTCACCGACGAGGACGCCCGGGCGCTCGACGCCGGGTCGGGGGCGCCGATTCCGGGTCTCTACTGCGTCGGCGATCTCCGCAACGGCTGGAACCAGATCCCCGAGGCGTGGGCGACCGCCGAACGCGCCGTCATCCACGCGTACGCCGAGGTCCTGTAGGGGCGGCGCGCGCTACGGGGTCGGCGCTCGCGCGACGTTGAGCTGCCGGGCGAGCTCGGGAAGGTCCGGCGCGACCGCGGACGCCCCGGCGGCGAGGAAGCGGTCGGCGTTCATCGTCGCGGCGGCCGTCTCGCTCGGGTCCGGTAGGATCCCGTAGAATCGCACCTGGGCCCGCGTCGCGCACTCGGCATCGAGGAGGTGGTCCCCGACGTAGAGCGCCCGGTCGAGCGGCACGCCCATGTCCTTGAGCAGGAGGAGGAGCGCTTCGGGCGACGGTTTCGCCGGCCCGGGGGCGCTGCGGCTTCGCAGGTAGCGGAAGTACGGGTCGAGCCCGGTCCGGAGCAGCGCGCGCCGCGCGAACTCCTCGGAGCTGCGCGTGAGGAGGCCGAGCCGGAACCCCCGCCCGCTCAGGGTCGCGAGGAGGTCGCCGGCCCCCGCGCGGGGCGTGGTCCGGGGGAGCGCCTCGAGCTCGATCGCGTCCACGCGGTGCTGGTACTCCGCCTCGAACCGGTAGAAGACCGAGTCGGGAGCTCCGCTCGTGCGCAGCTCCTCGCGGGCCGCCTCGACGATCTTGTGGATCGGCTCGTCCACGGACAGGTGGCCCGGGGTCACGCCCGAGCGCTCCGCGAGCCGGACGACCTCCGCCCGCATACGTCCGAAGTCGTGGTGCGAAAGGACGAGCGTGCCATCGAGGTCGAAGACGATGCCCAGCGGGGGTTCGAGAAAGTGCGGTTCGGGATCGCGCACGGGCGCCACCGTCCAGCGCGCGACCACCGTCGCGGGCCCCCGTTAAGGGTTTGCCTCGAGCGGAACCGGAGCGAAGGGCACGGATATCCTCCGCCCGTCGGGACCGCGGGCCGCTACGCCCGGCGGAGCGTGACCACGGTCTCGCGGAGCGCGAACGTCCGGCGTTGCCCGCTGCGCCGCGCCCGGGCCACCTCGACCGACTCGATGGAGAACCCGTGGCGGGTCGCGACCCGGGCGAGCAGGAGGTCGCCCGGGATGTACGTGCCCGCGATGAGCGAGTCGCCGACGACCAGGACGAACCGCCCGCCCGGCACGAGCGCGTCGTGCACGCCGCGGAGGACCGGCACGAGGTCGGCGAAGTAGCGGTGGACGATCCCGTGCATGTCGTCCCGGCGGTACGAGCCCTTGCGCCGCACGTTGTCGCGGATGCGCCCGAGGATCTCGGGCAGCCAGGGATCCGGGGCGGTCGCGGGATCGAGGTAGGGCGCCGTCGCCGCGCGGGGGAGGTTGTCGCAGGCCACCTCCAGGGACCGCAGTCGGGCGAGGTCGCGGTACGACCGGACGTAGCCGAGCCAGGCGAGGTCCACCTTGTAGTTCATCACGTAGTCCATCCCGTTCACGTACGGCGGGCTCGTGATCGCGAGGTCGACCGATCCGGCCGGCCAGTGCCCGTCGCGGGCGTCGCGCGCCTCGACGACCGCCGGCGGGCCCCAGCGCTCCCGGGTCCGGCGGAGGATCCGAAGGTCGCCGGACATCTCGTCGACCGCCGATCGGAACCGCTCGACGGCGCTCGGCGCGTCGGGGTCCGCGCGCCGCCCGTAGCCGAGGCAGGGCGAGCGATGGAGGCGGCTCGCGGGGATCAGGATCCGGCCGAAGGCGAGGCGCAGCGCCCGGTCGAGCGGGCGGTCCCCCCGGGGGAGGGCCGCGCGGAGGCGCCGGAGCTCCGCGAGGGCGCGCGGCGAGAACTGACGGCGGGTCTCGCGCAGGAACGGTAGCTCTCCCTCGGACGTCCGGCGGGAGGCCCGTCGGACCAGTCGGTCCGCGGCCCGCGCGAGCGCAGCCGGGTCGAGCTCGAAGTCCGTCTTCACGCGGGCCGCGAGGACCGCGGGCGCGAGGAGCTCCGTGCCCCAGGCCCGCAGTCCGGCCCGTCGCGCCTCGACGAGCGTGGTGCCGCTCCCGGCGAACGGGTCGAGTACCGTGCGGCCGGGGTCGAGTCCCTGCGAATCGAGGACGCCGCGGACGAACTCGGCCGAGAAGCCCTGGACGTAGGGCCACCAGCGATGGACCGGCAGCTGCTCGTTCGAGCGGAACGTGATCGGTCCGGCCAAGCGACCGAGCCGCCGGCCGTTCTCGCGCTCGAACCGTTCGACGAAATCGTCCGGATCGACGAAGTCATCGCGCTCGGCGAGGCGCTCGTAGTCCGGCAGCAGCCAGAGGCCCCGGCCCATCCGAAGGACCCGCCCCTGCGCGCGGAGCTCGGCGAGCGCCGCCTCGACGCGCGGGGGGCGATCGTCGAGTCGGCTCGCGAGCTGGCGAACGGTCGCCCCCAGCGCTCCGGTCTCGGTCAGGGCGGCCCGGATCGCGTCCGGGAGATCGACGCGATCCACCGCCGCCACGGACCGATCGACACGCCAGCGGCGCTATGGAGATGTCGGCCGGGCGGTCCCGCCCCCGGGAAGATCGTCGGGGACGGAGCGCGGCCGGCGGGATCGCAGGACCTTCGCGATCGCCTTGCGCTGGCGCCGCCGCTCGCGCCGCAGGGCCCGGGCCCACGCCGCTCCCTTGAGCGCGGGATCGAGGTCCTGGACGAGCACGTCGAGGTCGTGGAGCCGGCCGAGATGCTGCTGGAGCCGGCGCAGCGATTCGGCGACCGCCGGGTCGTGCTCGGGGTCGACGGCCGAGGCGAGCTCGGAGATCTGCCGGAGGCGTCGGACGCGGATGCGCAGGCGGTGGAGGCGGTCCATCGAGGGCCGCCGTCGCGCCTTCTTGTGGGCGCTCGCGACCTTCGCGTGACCCCGCCGCTGGTGATCGGTGAGGACGCGCGCGAGCTGCGCGCTCGATCGGACGCGGGGCTTCCGGTCGAACCCCTCCGCGACGAGATCGAAGAGGCGGGCTTGGCGCTCCGAGCGGAGGAAGGCCCGCAGGAGCTCCCGCCCGGTCCGCGCGTCGTCCGCGAGGCGGGTCCGGTACTGGCGGAGCTGCTCGCGCTCCTCGTCCGACGACGGCCGCTCGGCGACGCCCTCCAGGAGGCCGAGGGTGACGTCGCGGTCCCGGACCTGCCCCACGAGCCGGGTGAGGCGTCGCAGGCGCCCGATGAGCGGGCGCAGCTCGGCCTGTCCCGCCGCTCCGAGGATCTCGCCCCAGATCCCGAGCGCGGTCCGCAACCGACGCATCTCCCGGTGCAGGCGGTGCAGGCTCGCGGGCGAGGGCCGCGGATGGTGGAGGACGTCGTCGACCTCCCGCACGACCTCGGCGAGGTTCTCGCGCAGTTCCTCCCGCAACCGGTCGGGGTCGATCGGTTCGGCCGACTCCGCCCGGGGCATCGATCGTTTCCTGCGGGGGCAGGACCGGTCGGCGGGTAACCGAATCGGCCGAGCCCCGCGCCCGGCTCAACCGAGGGGTATTAGAAGCTCGCGGCATGCGGCCGACCGTGCACCGCGCGCGACTCTCTCTGGAGGATCGCGCGCGCGAGGCGACCGCGTCGCGGGCCCGGTCGACCCTCGGGGTGATCGACCTCGGTTCGAACACCGCCCGCATGGTCGTGTTCGAGGTCTCGTCCGCGGGGACCGTCCGGCCGGTCTACGAGACGAAGGACGTCCCCCGGCTCGGGCTCGATCCGGAACCGGACGGCCAGCTGACCCCCGAGACGATCGCGCGCGGGATCGCGACCGTCCGGCGGTTCGCGCGCCTCGTGCGGACGCTCGGCGTCCCGAAGACCCTCGCGGTCGCGACGAGCGCCGTGCGCGACGCGCCCAACGGGCCCGAGTTCGTCCGCGAGGTCGAGCGCTCGACCGGTGTCCTGCTGCGGACGATCTCGGGGGCGGAGGAGGCCCGGTACGCCTACCTCGGGGTCGCGAGCGCCTGGGAGCTCGAGGACGACATCGTGCTCGATCTGGGCGGCGGGTCGCTCCAGCTCGCCGAGGTGCGGGACGGCCGCCTCCACAACTCGGTCAGCCTGCCGCTCGGGGTCCTGCGGCTCACCCAGCGGTTCTTCCGCCGGGACCCGCCCCGGCGGCGGGAGTGGGAGGAGCTCCGCGGCTACGTGCGCACGACGCTGACGAGCGTTCTCGAGGCGTTCGGGCGTCCGCCCGCCCGCCTCGTCGGGATCGGCGGCACGCTCCGATCGCTCGCCCGCGCGACGATCGAGCTTCGCCAGTGGCCCGTCCGGCGGGTGCACGGCTACACGCTCTACGACCACGACCTCGAGGCGCTGGGCGAGCTCCTCGGCGAGATGCCGGCCGCGAAGCGCCGAGCGATCCCGGGGATCGGCGGCGACCGCGCCGACGTCGTCCTCGCCGGCATCATCGTCCTCGAGGAGATCATGCGCGCGGCCGGGACCGAGCGGATCATCGTCTCGGGCACGGGCATCCGGGAGGGGATCGCGCTCGAGGCGATCGGGGCCCGGCTCCCCGTGCCGGCGGACGAGCTCGCGGAACGCTCGGTCGCCGCGGCGGCCGAGTCGTTCGCGTTCCCGATCGAGCACGGCCGGGCGGTCGCCGAGTGCGCGCTCGCGCTGTTCGAGACCCTCGGTCCGAAGCTGGGCGGGGGGCGCCGCGAGGCGCTCGCGCTGCGCGTGGCGGCGTGGATGCACGACGCCGGCACGGCGATCGATCTCTGGAACCACGCGCACCACTCCGCCTACCTGATCCAGAACTACCCGATCTGGGGCCTCGACCAGCGCGAGGTGCTCCTCGCGTCGATGGCGAGCTACCTCTACGAGGGTGACGACCCGCCGTCCCAGTGGAAGAAGGCGTACCTCCCGATCATCCGCCCCGCCGACCTCGACCTTGCCCTGCGCCTCGGGGCGATCCTCGAGGTCGCCGAGCTCCTCACCCCGGCCCGCCCGCGCTTCTCCCTGGTCGGCCAAGGGCGGACGCTCGCGGTGAGCTTTTCTGCGCCGACCGATACGAACCTCCCCCCGCGCTGGGCGGAGAAGGTCCGCAAACCGATGGAGCGCATCTTCGGCCTCGAGGTCCGCCTGCCGCATGGCTGAGTCGCCGTCCCCGACGCACGGCTTCCCGGGCCGCCTGCTCGTCTTCGAGGGGCTCGACGGGAGCGGGAAATCGACGCAGGCGGCGCTCCTCGGCAAATGGCTCCAGTCCCGCGACTACCGCGTCTTCTTCACCGAGTGGAACTCCTCCGACCTCGTCTCGGGCGTGATCCGCCGCGGCAAGAAGAAGGGCCTCCTCACGCCGACCACGTTCTCGCTCCTGCACGCGGTCGACTTCGCCGACCGGTTCGAGCGCACGATCTTCCCCCCGTTGCGCGCCGGCTACTTGGTCGTGTGCGACCGGTACGCGTTCACGGCGTTCGTCCGGGACGCGGCCCGCGGCTGTGACCCCAACTGGGTGCGCACGATCTACTCGTTTGCTCCCCGGCCCGATCGGGCGTTCTACTTCCGGGTCCCTGTCGAGGTCACGCTGAAGCGCAAGATCGCCTCCCGCCTCAAGATCAACTACTACGAGGC
>JASHYU010000076.1 GCA_030042855.1 Thermoplasmata archaeon | reverse complement strand
CGAACTCCGGGTCGAGCTCCTCGGGGGACCTCACCGGTCTCACCGGTGCCAGCGTCACCGGGCCGACCGACGTCTCGGTCCCCGTCGGCACGTCCACCACCGTCCTGCTCAGCGTCGGCGCGACCTCCGCCCACGGCGACCTGTATGCGGCGCAGAACGCGACGCTCGCGGTCTCCCTCGGGCCCGACGGTCCGACGATCTGGACGCGCTCGGACAGCTCCGGTGAGGCCGGCTTCACGGTCCCGGCGTCGGTCCCGACGTCGTCCGGCGGCTACTGCCTGAACGTGACCGCGTTCGGGTTCAACTCGACGTCGATGTGCGACCTGACGCCGAGCGCCCTCTCCGCGCTCACGACCGTCGACCTCCCGGTCCAGTCCGTCGCGGTGACCCTGCGCGTCACCGGGCTGCCGACCGGCACGCCGGTCCGTGTGAACATCACCGGCGAGAGCACGGGCACCGAGAACCTCACGCTCTCCGGCGCGCCGTCGTTCTCCTTCCGGCTGACCCCGGGGGTCTACGGGGTCGGCGCCCGCGCCGTGATCGGCGACGGGACGAAGGTCTACCTGCCGTCGACGGTCCTCTCCACGACGATCCCGCTCGGGGCGACGTACTCGAACCTGACCCTCGTCGTGATCCCGGAGATCAACGCGACGGGCAAGCTCAGCCTCCCGTCGGGGCTCGGCGCGGCGAGCGTTTCGATCGCCCTCGCGTCGACCGTCCAGAACGTCACCGTCAACGGCACGACGTTCGAGAAGCAGTTCCGAGCGTCCCCGACGAACTACACCGCGACCGTCACCGGTACGCTCGACGGGGTCGAGTACGTCAACGTCACCCACGTCGAGCTGTACCCCAACGGGACGATCCGGCCGACGCTCGTCCTCTCGCAGCCCGGGATCAGCTCGACCGTCTTCCTGCACCAGACGAGCGGGACGACGCTCAACGTGTCGACCCCCGTGACGCTCGTCGGACCGGCCGATCATCGGGTCGTCGAGCAGGCGTCGAGCGGGGAGTTCACCGCGGAGCTCCCGGCGGGTACGTACCGGGTCTACACGAACGTCACGTCGTCGGTCGAGGGGCCGAACGGCAGCTACCTCATCAACTGGACGACCGAGCCGTCGGCGTCGAACTGCACGTTCTCGAGCGGCTCGACGCAGTGCACGGTCGTCCTCACCGGCACCGTCGTGCACGTCGACCTGAACGGCACGCTCGTCGAGGCCGGCACGACGACCCCCGTCGCGGGGACCGTCCGGCTCGTCGGCCCGTACCCGTCGACCGACGTCACGGTCGTCTCGGCGACGAGCGGGACGTTCTCCGCGTCCGTCCTCCCCGGGGCGTACGAGGTCTACGGCGTCTCGTCGTCGGCGCCGTACACCGCGGACTTCGCCCGGGCGCTCGTGCTCCCGAGCGACCACGCGCCGCTGACGCTCGAGCTCGCGCCGGCCTGGTCCGCCACGGTCCATCTCACGGTCCTGAACGCGAGCACCGAGACGACCGGGGCGGCGAACGTGACGGTGCGGAACCCGTTCGGCATCACGACCTCCTACTCGGGCATCTACCCGAACTCGACCGTCACCATCGAGCTCCCGCGCGGGAACTACACGCTGACCGCGAACGCCACCGGCGCCCGCAACGGCATCGCCGGCAACGCCTCCGGCACGGGCCGTCTCGCGATCGTGAGCGGCAACGTCCTGGACGACCTCGCGATCTCCGTCCCGGTCGCCGCGACCGTCGCGGCGACGATCAGCGGGCCGTCGACCGCGAACGTCTCGGCCGGGGCCACCGCCACGTTCTCGTTCGTCGTCCGCGCGAACGGGAACGTGCCGGTGACGATCCACCCGGTCGGCTCGCCGACCGGCTGGGAGTTCAACTTCTCGTTCGCCCACGCGACGCTCACGCCCGGGGAGAACGTCACCGGGGAGGTCCGGTTCCGCGTGCCGAACGGCACGGCCGTCGACCACAGCCCGGTCGAGCTCACGTTCGAGCTGCCGAACGGTACGAGCGCCGGCTCGGTCGCCCCGACGGTGGACGTGCTCGCGTACTACGGCCTCTCGGTCGGGAAGACGTCGGCGAACCCGCCGGAGGTCGGCAGCGCGAACGCGGTGCTGCCGTTCTTCCTCAACGACACCGGCAACACGAACGAGACGGTGCAGCTGTCGGTCGTCGACTCGAGCCGTCTCACGGCCTACGGCTGGACGACCGTCTGGGTCGTCTCGAACGCGACCGTCGCCTCCGGTTCGGTCAACCTCTCCGCCGGGGAGAACGAGACGGTCGACCTGAACCTCACCGCGTCGTCCGCGACGCCCCTCGCGCCCGGGTCGGTGACGGTCGAGGCGACGGTGACGAACGTCGGGGGGATCACCCCGAGCGTCACGCTGTCGGTGCCCCGGCCCGCCGTCGGGACATCCGCCGGCTCGTTCGGCGTCACGGGCCCGGGGGTCTCCTCCGGCCCGTCCCCGGTGCCGGTCTGGCTCGTCCCGCTGCTCGTCTTCGTCCCGACGCTCGCGCTGATCGGGGCGATCGTGACGTACCGCTGGTGGAGGACGCGGAGGTGGACCCGCCGGTGAGGGCCCGCACGCTCGTCCTGGTCGCCCTGCTCGTCGGGGCCGCGGCGCTCATCGTCCCGGGCGGGCCCGCG
>JASHYU010000075.1 GCA_030042855.1 Thermoplasmata archaeon | reverse complement strand
GCGGTGACGAGCCTCTTCCTCGGCTTCACGTCGTTCGATCTCCTTCTCATCGTCGCGATCGGCGGGTTCACGACGCTGTTCGCCGCGTCGATGGCGGTCGTCCATCCCGACATCAAGCGCGTGATCGCCTACTCGACGATCAGCCAGCTCGGCTACATGGTGATGGCCGTCGGCGCGGGGTTCGCGATGCTCGGCCTGTTCCATCTGTTCACCCACGCGTTCTTCAAGGCGCTCCTCTTCCTCGCCGCCGGCTCGGTCATCCACGCCGTCGGGACGCAGGACCTGTTCAAGATGGGCGGGCTGCGCAAGACGATGCGCCTCACCGCGGCCGCGTTCGCGGTCGGCGGCCTCGCGCTCGCCGGCATCCCGCCGTTCGCGGGGTTCTGGAGCAAGGACGACATCCTCGCGGCGGTCTACTCTGACCTCGGCGCCCACCCCGCCTACTGGCCGTTCTTCGTGATGGCGTACGCCGCCGTCTTCCTGACGGCGTACTACATCTTCCGCGCCTGGTTCCTCGCGTTCTCGGGCGACGGACCGCGCGACCCCACGCTCCCCACGGCGCACGAGGGACCGTGGACGATGCAGGTCCCGCTCGTCGTCCTGAGCGGCTCCGCGATCTTCGGCGGGCTGCTCGTCTTCTGGCCGGGCTTCGACGGGCTCCTGTTCTACGGACGGGGGGTGGGCGGGATCCCCCCGGTGTACGGGACGACCCAGATCGTGCTGTCGGCCGTCAGCGTCGCGCTGGCGTCCGGCGGGATCCTGCTCGCCTGGCGCCTCTGGGGGAACGGCCGGATCTTCGTGCTCTCGGAGACGAGCGCCGCGCAGTCGGTCCGTCGGCTGCTGCTGAACCGGTACTACTTCAAGGCCGGCTACGATTGGATCGGGGCGAAGGGCGTCTACTCGGTCGCGCGCGCGGCCGACTTCTTCGACCGGTTCGTGATCGACGGGACCGTCCGCGGCTTCGAGCGGATGTTCGCGGGATTCTCCGATCGCCTCCGGCGGATGCAGAGCGGCCTCGTCTCCGACTACGCCGCGTACGTGGTCGCGGGCCTGCTAACGGTGTTCCTCCTGCTCCTCTTCGTCGCGCCGTACGTCGTTTCGCGGTGGGGAGGGAGCTAGGCGGATGGCGCTCCCGCTCCTCTCGCTCGTCCTCGCCACGCTGCTCGTCGGCACGATCGCGACGTTCGTCGCGGGACGGCGCGCCCGCTGGGTCGCGCTCGCGACGAGCGTCGTCTTCGTCGCGGAGGTCGCGGTCCTGTTCGTCGCCTACCCCGGCTGGCCGGGGTACTCGAGCTCGCTCGTCCCCGGCTTCGCGGAGGGCGAGTCGTACACGTGGATCAGCCTCGTGTGGCTGCACATCAACTACACCGTCGGCGTCGACGGGATCTCGCTCGTCTTCATCCTGCTCACCGCGATCCTCCAGATCGCGACCGTGGTCTACTCCTGGGGGGAGACCGAGCGGCCGGGCGCGTACTTCGGGCTCGTCCTCCTCACGTGCCTCGGCTGCTTCGGCGTCTTCATCGCGCTCGACATCCTGCTCTTCTTCCTCTTCTGGGAAGCCGTCCTCGTGCCGATGTTCTTCCTCATCGGCTACTGGGGCGGGCCCAACCGCCGGTACGCGGCGCTGAAGTTCTTCGTCTACACCCACGTCGCCTCGATCGTCATGCTGGTCGGCCTGCTCGCGCTCGTCTTCTACTCGGGCGCGACCTCGTTCGACTTCTCGAGCGTCTACGCGGCCGCGCGGGGTCTGGCGCCGGTCGTCCAGACGTTCCTGTTCCTCGCCCTCTTCTTCGGCTTCGGGGTGAAGTTCCCGATCGTCCCGTTCCATACGTGGCTGCCCGACGCCCACGTCGAGGCGCCGACCGGCGGTTCGGTGCTGCTCGCCGGCCTCCTCTTGAAGCTCGGCGGCTACGGGCTCATCCGCTGGGCGGTCGAGGTCCTGCCGAGCGGGCTCCATACGACCCAGCCGATCCTGTTCTGCGTCGCGTTCCTCTCGATCGCGTGGGGCTCCGTGCTCTCCCTCTCCCAGCGGGATCTGAAGCGCCTCGTCGCGTACTCGTCGATCAACCACATGGGCATCGTCCTCCTCGCGATCGCCCTCGATTCCTCCCTCGGGCTCCTCGCGGCGGTCCTCCTCATGTTCGCCCACGGGGTCGTGAGCGGCCTGCTGTTCATGACGGCGGGGAGCGTCCATCACACGTTCGGGACGCGCGACATCGCGAGCCTCGGGGGGATCACGCCGCGCACCCCCGCGCTCTCGACCATGATCATGGTCGGTTCGCTCGCCTCGCTCGGCCTCCCGGCGCTGATCAGCTTCCCGGCGGAGTTCACCGCGTTCCTCGCCACGTGGAACGGGCTCGCGTACTGGGTCCTCCTGCCGCTCGGGATCCTCGTCGTCACCGCCGGCTTCTACCTGTGGATGATGCAACGGGTCCTCTTCGGCCCGCCGAAGGGCATCCCCCTCGAGGCGCGCGAGGTGCCGTGGTACGAGGGCGCCGGCATGGGGCTCCTCGTCGCGCTGACCGTGCTCTTCGGCGTGCTGCCGGGCCTCCTCGTGAACGTGATCGTGAGCTCCCCCGTCAAGGGGTTCCCGGGGTCGTGAGACGGTGAGCTTCGCGACGTTCGCCGGCCCGTTCCTGCCCGAGATCCTCCTCCTCGCCGGCGCGCTCCTCGTCTACCTGCTCGACGTCCTCAAGGTCCGGCGCAACGAGATCGTCGGCGCGATCGCGGTCGCGGCGAGCGGGCTCGCCCTCCTGTTCGTCCTCGCGGACCTCCGGTTCGCCCCGATCGCCGCCCTCGCGACGATCCCGTCCGGCCAGCTCGACGCGCTGCCCACGGGCGCGCCGCTCTACCTGTTCACCTCGCTCGGGCTCGTCTTCCAGGCGATCTTCCTCTCGGCCACGCTCCTGGTCGCGCTCGCCTCCCTGAGCCGGCCGTCGGACGAGCGCGGCGCGCCGATCTTCTACGGCCTCCTCCTCCTCGCGACCGTCGGGATGCTCCTCGTCGCGATCGCCTCCGACCTGATCTTCCTCCTGCTCGCGATCGAGATCTCGAGCATCGCGACGTACCTGCTCGTCGCGTACACCCGGCGCGACCCGCGCTCCCTCGAGGCGGCGATGAAGTTCTACATCGTCGGAGCGCTCTCGACCGTCCTCTCGTTCTTCGGCGCCTCCCTCCTCTACGGGGCGTACGGCACGACGAACCTGGTCGGGATCGCGGACGCCCGGGGCGCGGTCGGCTACCCGGTGCTCGTGCTCCTCGGCTACGGCTTCCTCATCGCGGGCCTCGGGTTCAAGGCGACGCTCGTCCCGTTCCACGCGTGGGCGGTCGACGTCTACGACGGTGCCCCGCACGACGTGACGGCGTTCCTCGCGGGCGCGTCGAAGAAGGTCGGGATCTTCGCGTTCTTCCTCGTCTTCCTCGCCCCGGTCCTCTACGTCCGGGCGGCGGCCGCGGGGCTCCCGTTCGTGACGGGCTCGGTCGCCCTCGGGCCGGTCCTCCAGATCACGCTCGCCGTCGTGGCGGTCCTCACGATGACCGTGGGGAACGTCCTCGCGCTCCTCCAGAAGGAGATGAAGCGGATGCTCGCGTACTCCTCGATCAGCCAGGCCGGCTACATGCTGCTCGGCATCGCGGTCGGT
>JASHYU010000074.1 GCA_030042855.1 Thermoplasmata archaeon | reverse complement strand
CCTCGTCTTCGAGCTCGCGCTGGGATCGGAGGTCGAGGTCGACCGCCTGATCGACGCGATCGAAGCGGCGCAGTCGAGCCCGACGTTCGCGATCCTGAAGCGGGGCGACGAGGGTCAAGTCGTGCTGACCGCCCATCGGCACCCGAAGTTCGTCGAGGACGTCGTGCGCGACCTCCTCGCGAGCCTCCCCGGTCGGTTCCCGGAGCTCCCGGACGCGACGGGCGTGCGCACGAGCACGATCAGCGAGGAGTCGATCCACAAGTACAACGCGGAGGCGTCGCACCGTCTGTCGTTCGGCGAGCTGCGCCGGGTGGCGGATCCGTAGGCCCGCCGGCATTGAGGGACGATGGCGTACGCGGTCGACGCGATCCGGCGCCGTCCGGGTCGGACCGTCCTCACGGCGCTCGGTATCGGGCTCGCGGTCGGGCTCGTCGTCATGCTCCTCGCGATCTCGAACGGGATCCAGTCGAGCGCCGCGACCCTGGCCGCCGCGAGCGGCGTGGACCTGGTCGCGGCCAGTGCGAACACCACCCTGACCAGCGATGAGTTCCCGCCGATCTCGGGCGCGCACTCTCTCGCCGAGGAGATCCCGAAGGTCGATCCGAACGTCGTGACCGCGAGCCCGTGGCTCGTCGATGACCTCCTCCTCGGGAACTCTTCCCTGCGCGCGGCGAGCGTCAACGGTACGGTGCCGAGCGGCTGGTCCCCGACGTCCACCGGGACCGTCGGCTGGATCCCATCCGACAATTCCGGGATCGAGGTACCCGAGATGTACAACGGGAGCGGCTTCACGGCCTCGGGGGATCCCCATTACGCGAACGGGACGTACTCGGGACCGTTCACGCACGAGATCGTCCTCGATCAAGCGCTCGCCACCGTGCTGCACGTATCGGTCGGGGACCCGGTCTGGGCGAACGCCTCGTCCCCCGCGACCGTGGGGGCGCTTCCCGGGTGGTATGCGAACGCGACGGAGTTCCGGGTCGTCGGGATCTCGGGGCCGTTCTGGCTCCTGCCGTCCGCCCTGCTCGCGTTCACCTACCTCTCGGAGCTCCAGGCCATCGCGGGGGGCGCGAGCCCTGCGACCGACTACGCGAGCCTCCTCCTCATCCACCTCGAGGATCCCACGACCGCGGCGACGGACCAGGTGCGGATCGCCGCCGCCTTCCCCGGGCTCTCGGTCTTCACGCTGTCGAACATCCTGGGGGAGGTCCAGCACGTGGTCGATCTCTACCGCACCTTCGGGGACCTGATCGGTCTGATCGGCCTGGTCGTCGCCGCGCTGTTCACCACGACGATCCTCCAGATGTCCGTCGATGACCGCAGCCGCGAGCTCGCGCTCCTTCGGGCGCTCGGCTACCGCCGGGCGTCGGTGGGCGCGCTCGTCGTCGAGGAAGGCCTCCTCCTCGGGGGCCTCGGCCTCGTGATCGGCCTGCCCATCGCGTACGTCGGGACGTACGGCCTCAACCTCGTCCTCCTGCGGCTGGTCGCCGGCCTGCCCCGTTCGTTCTCGTTCGTCTCGTTCGACGCGGGCGTCGTCGCCGTCGGGGTCGCGCTCGTCGTCGCGATCGGCCTCGTCGCCTCGATCGCGCCCGCGGCCCGGGCGATGCTCCTGCCGGTGGCCGAGGAGCTCCGCGCGCCATGAGGGGATGGGGCCGCGGGCTGCGCCACGTCCGGCTCCAGTGGGTGCTCGCGGTCGCCGCGATCGCCGCGGCCGTCGCCCTGCCGGTCGTGCTGATCAGCGTCGGCGGCGGGGTCTCGGCCCACGAGCTCGCGGAGCTCGAGAACGCGGGCTACCAGATCGTCGTGAGCGCCGGAGGGTCGCACGGGATCTCGGGAGCGCATGGTCTCGCGCGCGAGATCGCCGCGCTCCCCTCGGTCAGCGTCGCCTCCCCCATCCTCAGCGTCGCCATCGACGCCTTCAACTCGACCCTCCCCGGCGCCCCGGTCTCGCCGGTCCTCGCCGAGGGAGTCATCCCCGATCAGTTCACGCCGACGCTCGGGCCGACCGAGGCCGGTCTGTTTCCCGCTCCGCTCCCGCTCGGGGACCCGACCGACCTCGTCCATTTCGACAACGGCTCGTACGCCGGTCCCGCGTCCTACGACGTGCTCGTCTCGACCCCGCTCGCGGCCGCGAAGGGCATCCACGTCGGCGAGCGGATCGTCCTCTCCCCGAGCACGAACCGCAGCGAGGGCGTGGCGTACAACGTGACGGCGACGTTCGGGGTCCCGCCCTCGCTCCTCGGCCCGACGGGGGCGTTCGCGGTGGTGGTGCCGCTCTCAGACCTCCAGGCGATGACCGGCTACGGTGCGCGGGCCTCCTCCGCCGTCTTCGACGCGGCGGACACGATCGAGGTGGCGGTCTCGGGATCGGTCGCGACCGACCCGAGCGCCCTCGCGGAGGTCCAGAAAGAGGTCCAGGCCCTCGTCCCCCTCTACGGCGTCACGTCGCTCCTTCAGGAGGCCCAGCAGCTCGAGTCGGCCAGCGCGGTCCTCACCGGGTTCTACCTCGCCCTCTCCTCGGTCGGCCTCTCGGTGGGCTTGATCTTCCTCGCGATCGTGCTCCTCCGACGCGTCGAGACCGACCGCCGGTCGATCGCGATCCGTCGCGCGCTCGGCCTGCCCGGCCGCGCGATCGCGGGGGGCCTCCTCGCGGAAGGCGCGATCATCGCCGGGGTCGGGGCGGTCGCCGGCACCGTGGCCGGCTACGTGGTCGTCGCTTCGCTGGCCCGCTGGGCGACCTCGACCGTCCGGCAGGCCGCGTCCCTCGCGGTGTTCGACCCGGTCACGCTGGCCGCGATCGGCGTCGGGGTGGTCGCCCTGTCGGCGCTGGCGGGGTCGGTCGCGATCCGCGCGGCGCTCCGGGTCGAGATCACGGAGGCGCTCCGGTGAGCGACGCCCTCCGCGCCCCGGCGATCGAGATCGCCGAGGCGACCCGGACGTACGGCGCCGGGACGGCGGATGAGGTGCGCGCCCTGCGCGGCGTCGACCTGCGGATCGCACCCGGCGAGTTCCTCTCGGTCGAGGGCCCCAGCGGCTGCGGCAAGACGACGCTCTTGAACCTCCTGGGCCTCCTCGACGCGCCGACATCGGGCGAGGTCCGATGGGACGGGCGGCCGGTCGGGTCGCTCTCCGATCGCGACCGCTCCCGACTCCGCCTCACGGGGGTCGGGTTCATCTTTCAACGCTTCTACCTGCTGCCCGCCTTGACCGCCCGAGAGAACGTCGAACTGCCGATGCGCCCGCTCCGCCTCTCCCGGGCCGAGCGGGCGCGCCGGGCCGCGGGCCTCCTGGCCGAGGTAGGGCTCACGGGCCGGGAGCGGGCCTTCCCCCACCAGCTCTCCGGGGGCGAGGAGCAGCGCGTCGCCGTCGCCCGGGCTCTCGCGAACCGGCCCGGCCTGCTCCTCGCCGACGAGCCGACCGGCGAGCTCGACTCCGCGAACACGCGGGCGATCCTCGACCTCCTGGTGCGGGTCCGCGCCGACCGCGCGGCGACCCTCCTCCTCGTGACGCACAATCCCGAGGTCGCCGCCCGCGCGGCGCGCCACCTCGTGATGCGGGACGGCGCCCTCGTCCGCGACACGGGCGGAGCGTAGCGATGGCGCGGATCGCGATCCTCCTCAGCGACCGGTGCCACCCCAAGGAGTGCCAGTGGGAGTGCCAGGCGTACTGCCCGCCGGTCCGCATGGGCCAGGAATGCATCGTCGAGGGGCCGCTCGGCAAACCGATCATCTCCGAGACGCTGTGCATCGGGTGCGGGATCTGCGTCCACAAGTGCCCGTTCGACGCGATCAAGATCCTCAACACGCCCGAGGCCGACGCGGCGGAGATCGTGCACCGGTACGGGTACAACGGGTTCCGGATGTACCGCCTCCCGGTGCCGCCGACCGCCGGGATCACCGGCCTCCTCGGACCGAACGGCACCGGCAAGACGACCGCGCTCCGGGTGCTGGCGGGAGAGATCGTCCCGAACCTGGGCGACTACGAGGGTCCGGCGAGCTGGCCGAGGGTGCTGGAGCACTACCGCGGCACGTCCCTCCACGCCCATTTCGAGCGGATCGCGAAGGGCGAGCTCCGCAGCGTGGTCAAGCCGCAGTACGTCGACCGACTCACCGAGGAGACCGGGACCGTGAGCGAGTACGTCGGCGCCGGTGGCGGCGACGCCCGGCGCGCGCTCGAGGAGCTGGACCTCCGGCCGCGCGCCGACCGGCGGCTGGGGGAATTGTCGGGCGGCGAGCTCCAGCTGGTCGCGATCGCCCGCACGATCGCGACGGACGCCGATCTCTACCTGATCGACGAGCCCTCGAGCTATCTCGATATCGTCCACCGGCTCCGCGTCGCCCGGCTCCTGCGACGATTGGGCGAAACGAAGAGCGTGATCGTGGTCGAGCACGACCTCGCGCTCCTCGATTACGTCGCCGACCACGCGCACCTGATCTACGGGGAGGCGGCCGCCTTCGGGGTGATCAGCCACCCGATCCCGGTGCGTTCGGCGATCAACACGTATCTGACGGGGTACCTGAAGGACGAGAACGTCCGGTTCCGGACCGAGCCCGTGCGGTTCGTCGCCCACCCTCCGAAACCCCCGGCCCGCCAGAACGCGCTCGTCGACTTCCCCGAGCTCGAGAAGGAGTTCCCCCGGTTCACGCTCGCGGTCGGTGCGGGCTCGGTCGCGAAGGGCAAGACGGTCGGCATCGTTGGGCCGAACGCGACGGGGAAGACGACGTTCGTGCGGATGCTCGCCGGCGTCGAGCCCCCGTCGCGCGGCGCGCCCCCTGCTGGGGTGTCGGTGAGCTACA
>JASHYU010000073.1 GCA_030042855.1 Thermoplasmata archaeon | reverse complement strand
TTCCGGATGACCGGCGAGTACGCCGACCTCCACGCGCCCGACCACCTCTCGGCGAAGATCCACGGGAGCGGGCTCGGCAGCGGCGTCGACGGCGTGATCGCCACCGCGTTGAGCGAGGCCGACGGACGCACGGACGTGAAGTGGACCGCCGACCTGACGTTCTCGGGACCGATCGCCTCCGTGGGCGAGCGGATCATCCGGGGCGCGATTGACAAGAAGACGCAGGCGCTCTTCGAGCGCGCTCGCCAGCTGCTCGAGGGCGGGGCCACCTGAGCCGACCGCTCAGGTTCCGCGACCCGGGGCCCGGACCTCGGCGGCGGGGGGGCGGGCGGGGAGCTTGCCGTACTTGGCCGCGACGATCTCGGCCAGGATCGAGAGCGCGATCTCGCCGGGAGCCTTCGCCCCGAGGTCGAACCCGACCGGAGCACGCACGCTCGCGAGGAAGGAATCCGGCACGCCCTGCTCCCGCAGCTCCCGGAAATCCTTCGCGATGCGGTGGCGGCTCGCGAGCAGCCCGACGTAGCGCAGGGGCGACGCGGCCACGGCGCCGAGGATCGCCACGTCGCGCTCCCCCTTCGTCAGGACCACGAGCGAGTCCCGATCGCCGAGGGCGAGCGCCACCGGGTCGGGCGCGGACGCCCGCACGAGATGGTGCGGGGCCGTGGTCAGCTCGGGGCTGGGGTCGACGACCGTCACCTCGAAGTCGAGGGAGCGAGCGAGCTGGACGAGCGCCTCCTCGACGTCGTCCCGGCCGCCCTGGCCCACGATGACGAGGCGCTCGCTGGGAAGGATCGGCTCCACGTGAACCTCGAGCGTCCCGCCGCAGTTCGTCTCGACATAGATCTCGTCGGGCGACGAGGCATGGACCATCCCGCTGAGCGCCGCCGGGGCGTCGACCAGGTGGATCCGGACGACCCGGCTCTCGCCGTCGCGCATCGCCTCTTGCGCGATCTGGACGACCGGCCCCTCCGGGCAGCCTCCGCCGAACGTCCCCCCGACGACGCGCCCGTCGTGCGAGATCAGGATCTTGAAGCCGCGCCGCGCGAGCGTCGAGCCTTCGGTCCGGACGACCGTCGCCATCGCGAACGGCCGACGCTCGGCGGCGAGCTCGCGCACCTTCTCGGCGAACTCGTGGGCGCGCACGGACGAGCGACCGGGTAGCCTCGTAAGAGCTTGTCGCGCTCGGCGGCCCCTCGGTCGTGCGATCCGTCGCGAGGGCCGACCGACGGGCTCAAGAGCGGGCGGGAGTTCGGAGGCGCGGTGGACTCCGATGACCGTCGATTTCGCCCTCCGCAAGGCGCCGGCCTACCGCGTCGCGGGCATCGCCTGGAAGGGCAACTGGAGCGAGGCGAGGATCCGGTCGAACTTCGCTCGCATCGAGAACTGGTCGAAGGCGAACCACGTGCGCACGGGCAAGTGGTTCTTCCGGGAGCCCCACCCGCGGAGCTTCGAGGTCCTGATCGAGGTGCGGGGGCCGGCCCGTTCGGGGAACGGGGTCCGGGTCCGGAGCTTCCCCGCGGCCCGGGTCGCGACGGTGACGTTCGACCCCGAGGTCGTCTCGCCCCGCGTCGTCTACCACGGCATCTACGACTGGCTGCGATCGCTACGGAAGGACAAGACGATCCGTTCGGTCGGTGACTACCGGGAAGTGTACACCGCGGATCCCTGGCGGAGCGCGAAGGCCTGGGCGCACACCACCATCGAGGTCGTGGTTCGACCGTAGGTGAGGGGGGCGCGGGGGCCCCCGGGCGAGAGTAGATAACCCCCGCCACGGTGGGGGCGCGCGAGGGGAGCGCGGGAATGGCAGGACCTTCGCCGGAAGCGATCAAGGAGCGCAAGCGGGACGAGAAGGGCGCCGGTCGCCTCGCGATCGGCGCGTGGTTCGGGCTCTTCGCGGGACTCCTCGCGATCGCGCTCCCGATCCTCGTGATCGAGATCAGCAAGTACTCCCCGAGCGGGGCGTTCACCCTCGCGTCGGATTCGCTGCTCACCTCGAGCCTCGTGATCGTGATAGGCGGCCTCCTGTTCCTCGTCTCGTTGATGTTCTACCGCAGCGCGTTCTCGAAGATGCGCAAGCTCGACCCGATGCTCTGGGCGGCGACCGCCCTCTGCTACGTCGGTTCGATCGGCTTCCTGCTCCTCGTCATCGCCGCCGGCGTCCTCGCCGGCCACACCAACACCCTCGAAACCTGCGTGAAGGGTCCCGCGTCGCACATCCTCTCCTGCCTCGAGGCGGGACAGCCGTTCGGCGGGTTCACCGCGATCGTCGGCTTCGCCTGCGCCTGGCTCGGGGGCCTCGGCATCGTGGTCGGCCTCCTGCTCTCCTCGGGCCACCTCGCCCGCGGCTCGATCGCGCTGGGGGGCGTCCTCTACCTCATCTTCCTCATCATCGCGCTGATCCCGTTCATCGGGCTGATCGTGGAGTTCCCGGGCATCCGGTACATCCTCCTCCTGCTGCCGATCTTCGTGGTCGCGGCGCCCGCTCTCGTCCTGGCGGGGAGCCGCTCCGCGAAGCACCACCTCGAGGGCCCTCCGCCCTCGGCTCCGGCATGACCGACCCCGCGCCACCGACCCCGGGGGCGGGTGGCCCGACCGAGACCGCGACGTTCGCGGGCGGCTGCTTCTGGTGCACCGAGGCCGTCTTCTCCGACCTCAAGGGCGTGGTACGGGTCTGGCCGGGCTACGCGGGCGGCTCGGTCCCGAGCCCGTCCTACGAGCAGGTGTGCACCGGGACGACCGGGCACGCCGAGGCGATCGAGGTCGTCTTCGACCCCCGCGTCATCGCCTACCGGGACCTCCTGCGGATCTTCTTCACGACCCACGATCCCACGACCCTCAACCGCCAGGGGAACGACGTCGGGACGCAGTACCGCTCCGCGGTGTTCTACCACGACGCGGCCCAGAAGGCGGCGGCCGAGGAGGTCGTCCGGGAGCTCGCGCACGAGGGGGTCTGGAAGAAGAAGATCGTCACGGAGATCGTCCCGTTCACGAACTTCTATCCGGCCGAGGAGTACCACCAGAACTACTTCCGTCGCAACCCCGAGAAGGGATACTGCCAGATCGTGATCGCCCCGAAGGTCGCGAAGTTCCGCCACCAGTACGCCGACCGGCTGAGGACCGGGTAGCGGGACGCCGCGCGGCTCTCAACGGGGGTCGCCGCCGGGTCACCCGGAGGGGGCGTCCTCGACGCGTTGGGCGAGCAGCGCGGGGAGGCCTTCGAGGTCCCGCAGCATCTCGCAGGCCTCGGGGGCTTCGATCCCGCGCCGGTTCAACCAGACGGCGCGCAGCCCCGCGGCGCGCGCCCCGACGTAGTCCGCCTCCCACGTGTCGCCGATGTGGATCGCCGCGCCGGGCGGTCGACCCGCCCGGGCGAGCGCGGTCGCGAAGATGCGGCGACTCGGCTTCTCCGCGCCCACCTCCTGCGAGTACGTGACGCTGTGGAAGAAGTCGGCGAGGCGGAGGTGCCGGAGCAGTCCGGGCAGCCGGTCGGTGGCGTTCGAGATCACGCCGGCCGAGTAGCCCGCCCGCGCGAGCGCCTCGAGGACCGTTCGGGTCTCGGGATAGACCTCGTACCTCGACGGGTCGTCGAACCGGGACTCGACGACGGCCATCAGCTCGTCCCGGTGCTCGCGCACCCCCAGCTGGTCGAGCATCCACCCGTCCCGGAGCTTCCAGAACTCCCCGCTGCGACCGTGGTAGGCGTAGCTCAGCTCCTGGAACCGGAGGTCCGCCTCCCGATCCACCGCGCGCAGGCGATCCGCCGGGAGGTCGATCCCCCGCCGGCCCGCCTCTCGGATCCAGACCCGCCAGGGTTCCTCGATCTCCGACGACGCGCGCGCGAGCGTCCCGCCGAAGTCGAAGAAGACGTACGGTCGCGGCACCGGCTCCTCCGAGCCGCCTCTCGCATAAAGCGCGTGGTCCTCCGGGGCGGGCCGCCCCGGTCTCCCCTCAGAGCGCGAGCACGGCGAAGTAGGCGGCGAAGCCGATGAGGATCACGCCCGAGATCACGGTCACCGCGCGCTCGGCCCCCGGGTAGCGCCGGACCCCGGCGTGCATCGCGTACGGGAACGCGACGATCCAGACCGCGATCGCGGCGAAGAGACCCCCGAACAGCACGATCCCCCCGAGGTAGGCGAACGCCACTCCGGCGGTGAGCCACCAGAGGATCTGGAACGGGTTCACGAGCCCGACGGCGAGCGCGCTCGAGTACGTCCGGAGCTCGGCCGCCTCGACCGAGGGACCCGCCGGCGGCCGGGCGAGCACGCGGTAGGCGAGGAACGCCATCACGGCCGCGCCGATCGCGTAGAGGAAGCGCACTACGCCGGCGAGGTCGATCTCGCGCTGGAACACGTAGACCGCGGTACCGAGCACGAGGTCGGCGCTCATCGCGCCGAGGCCGGTCAGGAACCCGCGGCGGAACGAGCCAACCGAGCGGGCCGCGATGAGCGCGTTCATCGGGCCGGGTGGGACGGTGAGCGAGAAGCCGAGCGCGAGCCCGAACGCGATCTCGTACAGCACCGACATCGCGCCGGAACCCCCGAGCGCCCGCGCGGGATACGTTCTCGCCCGCGACTACGGGACCGACCGGGCCTCGACCGTGATCGTCCGATCCGGCGGCGGGGGGCGCCAGCGCAGGGCGAGGACGCCGCCCAGCACGGCGAGGAGGAACCCGACGACGAAGCCGCCGAGGGCGAACGGAAGGCTGCCGAACGCGAAGACGATCGCGAGGACGCCCCAGACGGAATGGGGCGTCGGGAGGGCGACCATCAGGAGCCCGACCAGGATCGTGAGCGCCCCCAGGAGGAGCCCGACGAGCCAGAGCGAGCTAAACGACCCGAGGAAGGCGGAGAGGACGCCGCCGATCACCGCGATGACCGCGCCTCCGATGAGGATGAACAGGCCCCCGAGCACGGTCAGGACGCCGGCGGCCACCGGTCGCGCCACCACTTCCCTCTCGCACGGGCGAGGGGGCCCCCGCTCATAACGTTCCGACGCGCGCGGACGCGGGGGCCCGGCACGAAAGGTTGAAACCGTCTCGGGGGACTGAAACCGTCGTGGCATCGGACGGGGAGACGATCGTGGCCGGGGCTTCGCTCCCGCCCCCG
>JASHYU010000072.1 GCA_030042855.1 Thermoplasmata archaeon | reverse complement strand
CTCCCCGACCCCGCGTCGCCGGTAGAGCGGCAGGAGGTAGATGTCGAGGATGACGCCCTCGTGCTCGGGCACGTAGAACGGGCGCTCGCGCACGACCGCCCGGACGACCCCGACGACCTTGTCCCGGTCCGCGCCGATCCCCTCGGCGGCGAGGACGACCGACTTCGGATCGGCGAGGTTCGCCGCGAGGACCTGGCGCGCCTGCTCGTCGGCGTCGTCGCGCACCTTGAGGAGCGGGTCGAACTCCTCGTTGAGGCGCTTCAGCCGTAGGAGCAGCGGGACCAGCGCCGGGATGTCCGCGGGGCGCGCGGGGCGCAGGTGGATCGGCACGCTCGGGCTCTCGCTCGGGGGCGGGTTCACCGGTGGGTTCGCTTCGTTCGTCGCGGTCATCGGGGGCTCCCCCGCGGCATCGGCGGGGTGAGGTGGGCGCGGTGGAGGGCCCGGACGAGCCGGGCCGAGCGGCCCATCCGCTCCGTGGCCCGGGCGAGGAACTCCTCGTGGGTCAGGGACCGGCGGGCGATCCCGAGCCGCACCGCGGCGTCCCCCACCGCCGCGGCCACCTCGGGGAAGACGTCGGATTCCTCCATGGTCGGGAGGAGGTGGTGCGGCGTGAGGCCCTTCTTCGTCGCGCCCCGGGCGAGCTCGCGCGCCGCCGCGAGGACGATCTCGTCGGGGATCGCGCGGGCACGCGCGTCGAGGACCCCGCGGAACACCGCCGGAAAGACGAGGGAGTTGTTGACCTGGTTCGGGAAGTCGCTGCGGCCGGTCGCGACGATCGCCGCCCCGCTGTCCCGCGCGACGTCCGGCCAGATCTCGGGCACCGGGTTCGCGAGCGCGAAGACGATCGGGCCCGGGGCCATGGCGCGGACGTGCTCCGGGCGGATCGTGTCCGGCTTCGGCGTCGACGCGGCGAGCAGCACGTCCGCTTCCCGCACGGCGTCCGCGAGGTCGCCCGCGCGGCCGCCGCCGTTCGTCTGGAGGGCGAGGCGGTACTTCCACGGGTTGCGCAGCATGAGCTCGTCGACGTCCGAGCGTTCGGCGTGGAGGATCCCGCGCTGATCGACGAGCGTGAGCCGGCGGGGATCGTGGCCGAGCGTGAGGAGCAGGCGGGCGGTGACGAGGTTCGCGGCGCCCGCCCCGAGGAGCACGGTGCGGACCTCCCGGATCGAGCGGCGGGTGAGTTCGAGGGCGTTGAGGAGCCCGGCGACGGTCGCGGCCGCCGTCCCGAGCTGGTCGTCGTGCCAGACCGGGATCGGGAGGCGCTGGGTGAGCTCCTCCAGGATGCCGAAGCACTTCGGGGAGGCGATGTCCTCGAGGTTGATCCCGCCGAACGCGGGGGCGATCGCCTCGACGGTCGCCATGAACTGGTCGGGCGAGCTCACCCGGATCGGGACGGGGACCGCATCGACGCCGCCGAGGTACTTGAACAGGAGCGCCTTCCCTTCCATCACCGGCAGCGCGGCCTCGGGTCCGATGTCGCCGAGGCCGAGGACGCGCGAGCCGTCGGTGACGATCGCGATCGTGTTCCAGCGCCCGGTGAGCTCGAACGACTGGTCCGGATCCCCCTCGATCGCGCGCGAGACGGCGGCCACCCCGGGCGTGTACCACAGGGCGAAGTCCGCCAGCGAGCGGACGGGCACCTTCGGCACCGTCTCGATCTTCCCCTGGTAGAAGTGCGACAGCTCGACCGCGCGCCGACCGAGCTGGGCGGTCTCCTCCTCCTCCTTCTCGGCGACCTCGCGTTTCGAGCGGGCCGCCCGACGGCCGGAGCGACCCGCGGGGGCCGGCGATGCGGCGCTCTCCGCCATGGAGGGCGAGCGACCGAGGCCGGCGGTATTAACGCTTTGGTGGAGTCGTTTCCCTCGTTCGGCAATTGCCGTAGATCCCATCGCTCCGCGCGGCGGTGGGGCGAAATCCGCGCGCATCGGATGAGTAAATACGGCCCGAGGGGCCTTGTCCCCTCGTCGATGTCCACTCCGGCTCCGGATCTCCCGCATCCGTACTTCCACGCCCCGCGCGCCGGCTCCGTGCCGCTCATCGCACCGCGCGAGCTGAAACGCCTCCTCGAGTCGGCGGATCCCCCGTTCCTCCTCGACGTCCGCCCGGTCGCCGAACGGCGCCTTGCGCGCCTCCCCCACGACCACGCGGTGCCGCTCGACACGATCGAGTCCGCGCTCAGCGCGCTCCCCCGGGACCGGCCGATCGTCGCCTACGATCACCTCGGCTTCCAGGCCCGGCGGGCCGTCGACTTCCTCCGCCAGCAGGGGTTCGAGCGCGCGGCGGCCCTCGAGGGTGGGATCGAGGAGTACGCCCGCGTCGCCGACCCGGACGTCGCCCGGTATCCGGTCGACGACCCCGCGAGCCGCCTTCTCCTCCGCCAGATGCCGCGGCCGGACTCGGGGTGCCTCGCCTACTTCGTGGGCGACGTCGACGAACGGATCGGCGTCATCATCGACCCGGGGCGCGACGTCGGGCCGTACCGGTCCCTCCTCACGGAGGGCGGGTGGCGGCTCGCCGCGATCGTCGAGACGCACACGCACGCCGACCATCTCGCGGGCCACGCGGCGCTGCACGCCCTCACGGACGCGCCGATCTACGTGAGCCACCGAGCCCCGGCCCAGTACCCGCACGAGCGGCTCCGGGAGGGGGACTCGGTCCGCTTCGGGCGCGAGGAGGTCACCGTCCTCGAGACCCCCGGGCACACCCTCGACCACCTCACGCTGCGGGTGCGCGACCGCATCTTCACCGGCGACACCCTCCTGCTCGGGAGCTGCGGGCGGACCGATCTCGGGGGCTCGCCCGAGCGGCTCTGGGAGAGCCTGACCGAGAAGATCCTCGCCCTTCCGTCGGAGACCGAGGTCTACCCGGCCCACTACGGGCCCCGGCACGCGCTGCCCGACCGGTACGTCTCGACGCTCGGCTTCGAGGCGGCGAGCAACGAGGCGCTGCGGCAGGGCTCGCGCGAGGCGTTCCTCACGTACATGACCGAGGGTTGGCCCCCGAAACCCGCCGACTTCGAGGCGATCGTCCGGGAGAACCTCGCGGAGTGATCCGCGGCCGTTCGGGACCGGGCCCGGAGCTCGAGCGACAGCTCGCCGTCCCGGCGTCGGGCTTTCGGAGCGTTCGCCCGTCGAGCTCGACGTCGTCGGGCGACCGGACGATCCGATCGGGCCGACCCTGTTTTCCCGCCGTGCAAGACCGTTTCTTCGCTCGCACCTCGGCCCGGCGGCGCCACCGTTAAGGCCGCCGCCCGGGGTGGTTCGGATGATGATCCTTCGCACCGGGCTCACGGGCCCGTTCCCTCGGCCCGAGGCCCTCATCGCGGCGACCCGCGATCTTGACCGCGGGCGGGCCGACACGGATTCGGTCGAGGAGGCGTACCGATCCACCGAGACGGAGGTGGTCGCCCTCGAGGAGCGGCTCGGCTTCGACACCCGGACCGCGGGCTACCTGCGCTGGCAGGACCTCTTCCGACCGTTCGCGGAGTCCTGGGAGGGGGTCGCCGTGGGACCGCTGACCCG
>JASHYU010000071.1 GCA_030042855.1 Thermoplasmata archaeon | reverse complement strand
TCGGGCGCGCCCGGGGCGACGGACGAGCTTCCTACGCCGGTGGCGCTGTTTTTGGTGCTGCGGGGGGAGGCGGAGCTTCGGCCTTCGCCGGGATGACCAGCCGTCCGATCTTCTCGATCGTCGCCTCGATCGAGTCGCCCGGTCTCAGCTTCCGCGATTCGTTCCCGAACTCGAAGCCGGGCACCCCGCCGAGGCTGCCGAGGGAGATCACGTCGCCGGGCTCGAACGAGATCCCGGTCGAGAGGTGCGCGAGGATCTCGGGGATCCGGAAGACGTAGTCCGAGGTATCCCCCTTCTGCCGGACGACGCCGCCGACCTTGAGCTCCATCGCGAGCGGGTACGGCTCGCCGGTCTCCTCCTTCGGCACGACCCACGGGCCGACCGCCATCGTCGCGTCGAACCCCTTGCCCATCACCCAGTCGACCGGCCCCTCGGGGGGGTACTGGAGGTCGCGGTAGCCCATGTCGAGCGCGATCGTGTAGCCGGCGACGTGGTCCATCGCGGCCGCCGCGGGGATCCGCTTGCCGGCCGTGCCGAGGATGAGCGCGAGCTCGAGCTCGACGTCGGGGAACTTCCCCGCCGGATTGAGGACGAGGCTCTCGCTCGGGCCGACGAGGCTGTTGAAGAACCGGGTGAAGACGTACGGCTGCTTCGGGAGCGGCTTGCCCTGCTCCGCGAGGTGCGAGCGGGAGTTCGAGGCGAGGCAGTAGATCTTCGAGCCGTGCACGACCGGGGCGAGCAGCTTCACGCCCTCCTCCGGCTTGAACAGGTAGCGGGCGCCGGTCGCGGCGCGGGGCGTCCAGCCCATCTGCCGCCGCCGGTCGATGTACTCCTGGATCTTCCGCGTCAGCTGGACGGAGTCGGCCCCGCCCGAGAAGAACTGCTGCATGTCGCGGAACCGGCTCGGGTCGGCCCCCTTGACGGGGTTGACGCCGTAGTAGTCGCGGCACGCGGTATCGAGATCGATGAACTCGTTCGCGTCGGTGATCATGCCGAAGTGGAACTGATCCTGGAGGGAGAAGTGGACGAGCTTCATCGGCGGCTACCGGCCCCCGGGGAGCCGCCTCCCTTGATAAGCGCGACGAAGCCGGCCGCGCTCAGAGGAAGTGACGGTGCACCGCGATCAGGTAGACGAACACGATGAGCGAGAGGATGAACCCGAGGGAGATGAACTTCCCGGCGAGCCCGTAGATGAGGAGCTCGATGAACGTGACGATCAGCGCGAGGACGAGCGCCCACATCCGCAGGTGCCAGAGCCCGAGCGCGACGCCGAGGATGATGAGGCCGATGATGAAGACGATCACGCCGAGGACCACGCCCCCCGTGCCCGCGAAATGCGCCGGCAGGCTCACGAACGGGCTGACGGCCGCGCCGACGAGCACGAGCAGGCCGCCGAGGATCACGAGGATCCCGTAGATCCCGACGAGGACCGCGAGGATCGCGACGCCGAGCGGGCGCGAACGGTAGGGAGCGTACGCCACGGGGCACCTTCGGGCGCGACCACGCGCACGGCCCCATATCAACCTGATTGGTCCGCGGCCGAGCCCGCGGGCCGGACCCGGGCGTCGCGGGCGCGCGCGCGCCTACGGCGTCGGGGGTGGGGCCGTCGAGCGGGCCGACGGCACGTACGTCGCCACGTACCCCTCCCCCAGCCGCTCGAGCGCGACCAGGTCGAGCGGGACCTCGTCCTCGGGCGCGTGCGTCTCGCCGCCCGCGACGACGTGCGGGGCCGTCGATCCCCCGACGACGACGGGCGCGTAGTAGATCGTGAACCGATCGAACAGCCGCGCGCGCAGCACGCTCGCGAGGATCTCCGCGCCGCCCTCCACCATCAGCCGTCGGATCCCGAGGCCATAGAGCATCGGGAACAGCTCGGCGAAATCGACCTTCGTGCGGCCCGCGACGATCGTGTGGACCGCCTCCGGGAACGCGCGGCGGGAGCGCTCCGACGTCGCGACGATCGTCGGGGCCGATCCGTCGAGCACGCGGGCCTTCTCGGGCGTGCGGCCGCTCGCGTCGACCACGATGCGCGTCGGATTGCGCCCGGGCGGCTCCCCGAGCAGTTCCCAGTGCACCCGGAGCGAGGGGTCGTCCTGGACCACGGTCCCGACCCCGACGAGGATCGCGTCGGAGCGGGCCCGCAGCTTCTGGACGCGCACCAGGTCCTCGGTAGAGGAGAACCGCGCGCGCCGGCCGCCCGCGAGCGCGAGCCGGCCGTCGAGCGAGGCGGCGCAGTTCAGCCAGACGGCGGGACGGTGCGGAGGGAACTCGTCCGGGATCGCCATCGCCGCCCACCGCGGGGCTCCGGTCACCCCGGCGCGGCGAGGCGGGCGACCTCGGCCGTCAAGCCCTCGATGGGCGCGCCGACGGCCTTCAGGTCGTCGAGGTTGATCGCGACGTTGGCGAGCGCGCCCTCGGCCGCCGCGCCGAAGAGCGCGAGCGAGGTGACGAGGTCGCTGGCGAGCGCGGCCCGGGTCCGGGTCCGCACCGCCGCGAGGTCGGTCGCGAGCGCGCGGGCCCGGCGGGCCGTCTCGAGCGGGACGTCGGCGGCATGCCGGACGGCCGCGACGTAGCCGGCCCCGACCGTCGGATCCTCCGGATGCTCCTTCCGCGCCCGCTTCGCCGAGCGCACCGCCTCGTAGGCCGCCGAATCCTCGTCCATCAAGGAAAGGAACCGCTGCCGCGCCTCGGGGAGCGAGCGCGCGAGCGCGCTCAGGTCCTCGGCGGGGGCCTTCGGGTCGATCGAGTAGGCGAGGACCATCTCGCCGAGCGCCGTGGCGAGCGCCGCGACCAGGGCCGCGGCGGCCCCTCCTCCGGGCGTCGGGGTGCGGGCGGCGAGCCGGCCCGCGAACGACGCGATCGGCTCGTGGCCCGGCGCGCTCTCGTCGATCTCGCGCACCTTGCGCTCGAGGATCGCGGCCCGATCGAACCCGTGCAGCTGGAGGTAGTACTCGGCCGCCGCGAAGAGAGCGTCCTCCGGGATCAGCCCCACGACCTCGGACTCCTCGACCGCGACCCCGTAGCGCTCGGCCTCCCGGCGCACGGCCTCGAGCGCGCGGTGGACGGGCGTCACGCGGTAGTCCGTGAGGTTCATCGACACCTGCGCACGGTTCCGCTCCCGGATCTCGAAGCCGAGTGCCTTCACCTCGGGGAGCCCCCCGTCGCGCGCCCGGACCGCCTTCGCGATCTTCTTTGC
>JASHYU010000070.1 GCA_030042855.1 Thermoplasmata archaeon | reverse complement strand
GCCCGCTCGGCGTTTGTTTCCGGGCCGTGTCCGAGACCGAGCCCGCCCATCGGCTGCCCGGGTCGCTCGACGAGATCGAGACGACCGCGCAGATCCCGATCCCGACCGATCCGCTCCAGCGCGTGATCGGGCAGGAGAAGGCGGTCGAGATCGCCCGGATCGCGGCGTACCAGCATCGGCACCTCCTGCTCGTCGGCCCGCCGGGGATCGGGAAGTCGATGACGGCGCAGGCGCTCGCGCTCCACCTGGACCGCCCCCGCACCGAGCTTCGGGTCGTCCACAACCCCGAGAATCCCGAGCGGCCCAGCATCGAGGTCGCGACACGGGAGGAGGTCTACCGGGAGCGGGAGGCGGCCCGCTCCGTCGAGGGGGAGCTCATCCTGCCGACCGAGGCGCCCGCGTCGGTCGCGGAACGGCTCGGCTATCGCTGCCCGCGGTGCAGCTTCTACTCCGTCCCGTCCGAGCGCTACTGTCCGAGCTGCGGGAACGTGAAGCAGGTCGTGCCCGGCGTCTCGGGGAGCGGGAACCCGTTCCGCGACCTCGTCGGCGGGATCCTCGAGCTCACGGTGAGCCCGGGCGGGAACCCGCAGGAGTCGGTCCGCACGACGCGCCTGCGCAACGGCGTCGAGGAGGTCGTGGCGTACGAGCGGGCCGGCGACCGCATCAAGGTCCTCGACCAGCGGGCGCTCGAGCGCCGGCGGACGCTGCAACGCGAGAGCCCGCGCAAGGTCCTGGTGAAGCTCGACCGGAACTCCTTCGTGATGGCGACGGGCGCGAGCGAGACCGAGCTCCTCGGCGACGTGCGCCACGATCCGTACGGCGGCCACCCGCAGCTCGGCACGCTCCCGTACGAGCGGGTGATCCCGGGCGCGATCCACGAAGCGGACGAGGGCGTGCTGTTCATCGACGAGCTCCCCCACCTGGGCTTCCTCCAGCGGCACATCCTGACCGCGATGCAGGAGAAGCGCTTCCCCATCTCGGGCCGCAACCCGCAATCGGGCGGCGCGGCCGTTCGGGTCGACGGCGTGCCGTGCGACTTCATCCTGGTCGCGGCGGCCAACATCCAGGACATCCACCGCATCCTCTCCCCGCTGCGCTCGCGCATTGCGGGGTCCGGCTACGAGGTCCTCCTCGAGACCGCGATGCCGGACAACGAGACGAACCGCCTCCGGCTCGCCCAGTTCTGCGCCCAGGAGATCGCGGTCGACGGGCGGATCCGCCCGGCCACGCGGGCCGCGATCGTCGAGCTCATCCAGGAAGCGCGGCGCCGCGCGGAATCGCTCGACGGACGGCGCAACGCGCTCACGCTTCGCCTGCGCGAGCTCGGGGGCCTCATCCGCACGGCGGGCGACCTCGCGGCGGTCTCGGGCAGCGCGTACCTCGACGCGCACCACATGCGCGAGGCGCTCCAGCGCGCCCGTTCGATCGAGGAGCAGGTCCGCGAGGTGTACGGATCGTTCCAGAGCGGGCTCCGCCAGGAGTCGACGGAAGCGCAGCGCCAGTCGATGGGCTACTACCACTGGAACGACCAGCCGGATCCGAACCAGTTTCCCGGCGGCTACGGCTGATCGAGCCGTTCCGCCCGCTGGGGTTATGAGCCGCGCCCAGGTGGCCGCCCGGGCGGGCGCGTAGTCTAGTGGTTATGACGTCACCCTGACACGGTGAAGGTCGCCAGTTCGAATCTGGCCGCGCCCATGACCTTCCAGCCCTTCGGTTGATGGTGGTCTTGCCCGGAACGGGTACCAACCTAGCTGTTACCGTGCTTCCTAAAGCGACGCGCGCGGCGGAGGACCGAGCCCCGATCAGCGCGGGAACGACGGGACAGCGCGACGTTGGCGGGCCGAGACGACACCAGGCGACGCGGGACACGATGATTCGATCCTGACGGCGGGGGAGGCGGTCCGTCGCTCGGAGCCTCCAGAAAAAAAAGGTGTTTAAAGGGAAGCGACCCTAGCCGATCGGGATGTCGTCGAGGCGCGGAGTCGAACGCCCGGGGTGGGATGTGCCCCACCCGTCCCGAGCCGCTTCGCTCCGCCTCCTCGGGTTCCGTTCCGTCCTCGTGCCGCTGGGCCGAGGGCGGAATAATCCGGCGTAGAAGGCCCGAACCGGCGAGCGACGCGATCTCGCGTCACTCGGGGGGGCCTTCGGTAGGAACGAACAATGAGCGGAGCGCACGCTGGGGCGGACGGAAGGGACGAACGGGAACGACAGCGGATACGTCTGGGTCTGGTCAGTGAGGTGTTGTCGGAGACCACCCGCTTCTTCCACGAGGAAGGGTTGACGCAGCTCCTGCCCGTGATGCTCGGGCGCAGCACGGACCCCCTGGGGCCGGATCCGGGGTCTTCCGTCCTCAAGACGGCGGAAATCGACTACCTCGGCCAACGATTCTATCTGATGAACTCCATGATCCTCCACAAGCAGATCGCCGTACGCGACGTGGGGAAGATCTGGATCCTTTCGCCGAACGTACGACTCGAACGCCCGGAACGATCCGCCTCGGGTAAGCATCTCTTCGAGTTCACTCAGGCCGATTTCGAGCTGCCCCGGGCTCGCGCGCCCGAGGTTCGGACGCTCATGGAGCGCTACTTCGCCCATCTCGGAGAAGCGCTGCACGACCACCCCGCATTCTCAGCCCTGGACGTCGAGCCACCCCGCTTCGTGCCCCCGTGGCAGGTGTACACCACCCATGAACTCGAGGCGCAGTACGGATCGTCGTGGGAGGATCTGGCCTCCCAAGCGCACCACCAGCCGTTCTGGGCGCTCTGCCATCGACGCGAGTTCTACGATCGGGAGGACCCGGCCGACCCGGGTCACTTCCTCAACTACGACCTGATCTACCCGGACGGCTTCGGGGAGGCCCTGTCGGGCGCGGAGCGGGAGTGGGAACCCGAGCGGATACGTTCTCGGATCGCCCGGGACGGAATGCCGGCGCCCGCGTTTCAGGCCTACCTCGCGGTGGCGCGGGACCTCGTCCCCTCGGCCGGGGCAGGATTTGGCATCGAGCGGCTCGTTCGATTCCTGCTGAGAACCCGGCACGTGGGGGACGTGCAACTGTTCCGACGGGTTCCGGGCGAGCCGACGATTCTGTGAAGATCGAAGGCGAGGTCGAATCGTGGTCGCCGCGCGGCAAGAGGGAACGATCGTGCGACCGTAGGCTCGAAGTAAGTCGTGCGCGCCCGAAAGAGGACCGGAACGGTGGCGCGGGCAAGCCCCGGCCGGGCTCGACGGCGTGAGCTCATAGTCGCCCCGGCCGTAACAGCGGCGTTTCCATGCCGTTTCAGGTGGGGATCGACAGCTTCGTCGCCGCGTTCGAGGAGCGGAGCGACCACGCCCCTCCGGCCGACCGGATGCGGGATCTCCTCATCCAGATCCAGCGGGCGGAATCCGCGGGCCTCGATCTGTTCGGCATCGGGGAGCATCACCGGAAGGGATTCCTCGACTCCGCGCCCGCGGTCATCCTCGCCGCCGCGGCTGCCCGGACCGAGCGGATCCGGCTGACGAGCGCGGTCGCGGTGCTCAGCGCGGCGGACCCGGTCCGGGTCTTCCAGGAATTCGCCACCGTGGACCTGATCTCGCAGGGGCGCGCGGAGATGGTCGCCGGACGCGGCTCGTTCATCGAGGCGTTTCCCCTGTTCGGCTACTCGCTCCAGGACTACGACGCGCTGTTCACCGAGAAGCTCGAGCTGCTCCTGAAGATCCGGGACCACGAGCGGGTCACCTGGTCGGGCCGATTCCGGCCGCCGCTCACCGGGCAGGGCATCTACCCCCGCCCGCTCCAGCACCCGTTCCCGATCTGGGTCGGGGTCGGAGGCACGCCGGAGTCGTTCGTCCGTGCCGGCGCCCTCGGTCTCCCGCTCATGGTCGCGATCATCGGGGGAGAGACCCGCCAGTTCCGGCCGCTCGTGGACCTCTACCGGAAGACCGGCCGCACGGCCGGGTTCTCGCCGGACGCACTGCGGGTCGGCATGCACAGCCTCGGGTACGTGGCCGAGACCCGCCAGGAGGCGGTCGAGGACTTCTACCCCGGGTGGGCCCGGGCCATGACCGAGATCGGAAAGGAGCGGGGCTGGCCGCCGGTCCGCCGGGACGACTTCGAGGCCCAGAACGGGCCCGAGGGAGCGCTCGTCGTCGGGGACCCGGAGGAGGTCGCGGCGAAGATCGTTCGCCACGCCCGGGCCCTCGGCGGCCTCGTGCGCATGACGTTCATGATGGGGGTCGCCGATGTCTCGCACGAGAAGATGCTCCGGTCGATCGACCTGATCGGTCGTCGGGTCGCCCCCGCCATCCGGGAAGCGCTTCCCGTCCCCTGACCCGAACTCCCGCCCGTTGCCGGCGCGCGGTCTCCGATTCCTTCGGCCGCTCGGGGACCGCGCTCGTCACGCCGACTTGACGGGGGGGTTATCCCTCCCGACCCGTCCGGAACCGGCATGAGCGCGAAGGTCACGAGCCCCGAGTCGGCGAAGCCCGCCCGCCGGACCCATTTCCTGCTCCGGGGACCGCGGGCGTCGAACGGGTCGACCCTCCCGGAGGAGGACCAGGCGACCGCGACGGATACTGCCGCGGTGGTCCAAGAGCTCCGCACGGAGCTCGAGTCCGAGCGGAAGGAGGTGCTCGAGCCCCTGCTGCGCCGGATGATGGACGCGGCCGAACGGATCTCGCGGGGCGAAACGGTCCCGGCGGAGGTCATCCGGGAGGGGATCGAGCTGTGGCAGATGTACGTCCGTCGGCTTCACGACGTGCACGTCGGCCAGTTCGCCGCCGCGCGCTCGTCGCTCCCCCACACGGAGTCGTGCACGCTCCCGCTCGTGGAGATCGTGCAGGACCCCCAACGCGCCGACGTGCGGATCGGGGAGCTCCGTCTCGTGCTCGGCGCTTACGAGGCGGACCCCAAGACGAACTCTGCCCTGCTCAGTGCCGTGCTCGTCGGCAGCGCCCGCTCCGAGCTCGCGTGGGAGAACTTCGAAGAGGACTTCGCCCGCTCGTGCCTGCCCGCCCACCTCAGCGCGACCGCGCTCCGCCAGTGGACGACCTCGCTGATCGAGACGCGCAGCGCGGCGGAGGAGACGCGGGGCCGGGTGGCGGAGTATCTCGAGCGGACGGAGCAGTACGCCCTCGCTCCGACGGGACCCGGCGTCGCGCGGGGCCCGGCGCCGGTCCGCGCGCCGTAGTAGGGGACCTCTCGCCGCCGCCCCGCGATGGGGCTCACGGATGCGCGACGGGCCCGCCCACGGGAGCGGAGGGCGGCGACGGGCGGGGCTGCCCCGGAAACTCGAGCACCGCGAGCGCGACGAGGACCAGGAGGAGGCCGAGCCCCTCGAAGATCTGGAACGTCTCGCCGAAGGCCAGGACGCCGAGCAGCAGGGCGACCACCGGGTTCACGAACGTGACGAGGTTCGCCGAAACGGG
>JASHYU010000008.1 GCA_030042855.1 Thermoplasmata archaeon | reverse complement strand
CTCCGCCGGCACTCACCCGGCCATGGGTCTTAAGGCGAGCGGAGAAGGTGGTCGCTACGCCCGTTCGTTTCGTGTCGGTGACGGCCCCAAGTCCGCGCAACTCGTGCGATCGCCGCGTGACCGGTGGCGGCGGGTGCGCCCCGGCTCGAACGCGCGCCCGGAATGAGCCGGCGACTCACGCGGCGCGCCTCCGAGCGCCGGGGGGTCAGGCGAGCTTTATGAGCGAACCTCCCCTGCGCGCGTCATGTCGAGCCACAGCAAGCTTCTGCTGCTGGTGATCGCCGCAGTCGTAGCCACGATGGTGTTGCCGGGCGCCTCGGCGCTCCGGGTCGGCGGGGCCGGAGGGGCCGCGCCCGTCGCCGCATCCGCGTCCGAATCGAGCGTAACCTCGGTGAGCGCCTCCGCCCCGTCCACCGCGTCCGAGCACTCGGCGCCGGCCTCGCTGCAGAACCGCGTGGTCGCGGGATTGAAGGCGGCCAACGTTCCCTCCAAGGATGCTTTTCTACCGAACTTCGACGCGCACGTCGCGGTGCAGAACGGCGTCGTGACGCCGCTCTACAACACCACCCCGGCGCCGACCGGCCTCGGCGACTTCGGGGTCGAGGACGTGCACGGGACGAACGTCGGGACGGTCTCGTACACGCGGAGCGTCAAGGCGTCGGTCACGCTCAACTCGGTCGACCCGCTCTACGTGACCTCGTCCGCGCCCGATGAGTTCACGATGCAGCTCAACACGGTGGCGACGAACATCGACCTCTTCGGGAACGATACCTACCAGTTCTGGCTGCAGAACGTTCCGATCTACGCGGAGAGCTCCCAGACGCTCTCGTTCGAGGACAACATCTGGAACTTCTCGAGCCCCTCCGTCACGTTCACCGCGAACTCGATCTACGCGCACGGACCCGGCGGGGTCGTGGCCGCGCCGGAGCTCTACTACGCGGTGGGTCCGTCGTTCCAGATTCCGACGCCGTTCACCGTCATCACGTACAACAACCTCACGCTCGACCACGGTCGCTCGACGGTCTACTTCAACTACACCGTGGTGCCCTCGAACGGGCCCGCCTTCTCGGGGTCGTACGACTTCGTTGAATTCAACTCGCAGCCCCACCGCTACGGATCCGCCCCCCAGCCGCTCAACCAGATCAACGGCCAAGCGGTCGGCGACACGGACTTCCTCCTGAACGACGCCGAGATCATGCTCGGCGGTCCGGGCGGCGGGTCGACGACGACCCTCTTCCACATCTCGGGGTCGATGGGCCTCTGGCTCCTCCCCAACGGCTCGAAGACGTACGCGACGGTGCCGTCCGCCTACGACTTCGGCACCGACACCGGCGAGACCTCGGAGGGGATCGCCGAGTACGCGACCACGGGACCCAATCCCATCGCCGAGCTCGGGAGCGGCCCGTCGTTGCTGGTCCCGCTCTGGGGCATCGTGGGGGCCCACCAGGGCGACGAGACGATCACGCTGAACCTGGCCCCGTCGAACGCCTTCGTGTTCGCGAGCCCCGGCGCGACCTTCAATGCGAGCGCCGCGGGCTGGGGCCCGACGTCGGTCAGCGGGCCGACGGTCTACAACCTCCCGCCGGGCGCGTACAGTTTCGAGTTCCTCCTCGCGGACCACGCGCCGGCGGCCGCCACCTACGCCGCGAGCGGCACGTGGACGGTCTCGCTCGCGGCCAAGCCTTCGCTCGGGGACTATACGCCGCTCTGGGCGGAGTCGAATAGCCAGCTGGCGGCCCTCTCCCAGCCGGGCGGAGCGGGGACCGTGAACAACCCGTACGTGCTCGACAACGGCCCCGCGACCGTCAACTCGCTCTTCGGCGAGGTCAACGACTACGACTTCCAGGTGTTCCCCGGGATCTACCTGATCGACACCACCGCCTTCGTCACGGCGGGCAACCTCCCCGCGTTCCAGCTCGACTACACCGAGAGCCAGATCCTGGGGGCCCGCCTGAACGCGGACGGCCTCCCCTACACGAACCAGCTCAACATCGAGCTCTACAACGCCTCGCACGTCTCGATCGTCGACAGCACGGACCTCTCGGGCTGGTTCGCGTCGTTCGGCTCGTTCGGCGAGCCGGCGTCGATCTATCTGTGGAACTCGACCAACGACCTCATCGCGGGGAACACGTTCCTCGTCGAGTCGGACGGGATCACCACCTCGGGCGGCGGCCACAACCTCATCTGGGGCAACACGTTCGTCGGGACCCCCGTGGTCTCGGCGAGCTCCGCGGACGTCCTCAACTACGGGGCGTGGCCCGCGCTCTGGGAGTTCGAGTCGAACGACGTGATCTTCAACAACGCCTTCCTCACGCCCGTCACGGCGATCGAGTTCCCGGAGAACTTCTACACCGGCGGCTTCCAGCTGAACATCAACCAGTGGAACGTCAAGGTGCAGCCCTCGAGCGATGTGTACACGAAGAACGGCTTCCACCTGTCGGGCAGCATCCTCGGGCTGAGCTGGGAGGGCGGCAACTACTGGTGGAACTACGGGACCTCGCAGGACCCGTACGGGGTGCTGCCGTACGATGACGGCGGCTACATCGTCCTCGGCGGCGACGCGCACCCGCTCCTCACCGTCACGCTGTACAACGTGAAGTTCTCCGAGTCCGGTCTGCCGGCCGGTACCGCCTGGTCGGTGACGTTCAACGGCTACACGGAGACCAGCACGAAGGCGACGTTGAACTTCTGGGCGCCGAGCGGAGCGTACGCCTACACGGTCGGCCCGGTCAGCGGGTACACGGCCACGCCCTCGGCCGGCGGAGTGGTGGTCCAAACGAGCACGGTGGCGGTCCACATCGACTTCAAGGCGTAGGTCGAGCCCGGGCGGCGGGCCCGTTCCGGTCGGGAGGGGCCCGCACCAACCATTTCCCGCGGTCGATCTCGTGCGGAGCACCGCGGCGACGGCGGGCGCCGGCGTTCGGTGGACCGGCGGACGAGTCGCCGACGAGAACGAGCGCGACGAGGTCGTGGGGGTGGATCGGGCCCGCGGGAGGGAGCCGGGGGCCCTCAGCCGAAGAGGGCGGAGAGTCCCTCGGCGGCCTCCTCCTCGGAGACGCCCTTCTCCTCCTTCTTCTCCTCTTCCTTCTTCTCGCCCTTGCCTTCCTTCTTCTCGGCGGGGGCGGCCGCGGCCGGCGCGGGCGCCGCGAACGTCTCGGCCTTCGCGAGCAGCTCCGCCAGGTTCACGCCTTCGAGCGAGGCGAGGAGCGCCTTCACCCGGGCGGTGTCCGGAGCGACGCCCGCGGCCCCGAGCACCCCGCTCAGGCCCTTCTCGTCGATCGGCTTTCCGGCGGCATTGAGCAG
>JASHYU010000069.1 GCA_030042855.1 Thermoplasmata archaeon | reverse complement strand
GGGTTCCGGGACAGCCGGTACCGGGCCTGCCCGCTCCTGCGGACCATGGTCGCGGCGAAGAAGCTCGGGCGCAAGACCGGTGAGGGGTTCTACTCGTACCCCGCGGCGCAGGAGACGCGATGACTGCGACCGCGGACGCGCTCGACTTCCTCGTCCTCATCCTCCTATCGTTCGCTCCCGCGCTGATCTACCTCTCGTGGATCCGCCGGACCGAACGGTACCAGAGCGAGGGGTGGGGGCCGATCCTCGGTGCGTTCGCGTACGGGGCCCTCTTCGCCACGATCGTCGCCGCCGTGCTCGAAGCGATCCTGGTCGGACTCGGCACGGCGGTGAGCCAGAAGTATCCCGGGCCCGAGTTCGTCTTCCTGAACGCGAACTCGTCCGTCGGGGTCTTCTTCCTCGTCCTCGTGATCGCGCCGTTCGTCGAGGAGGCGCTCAAGGGCTCGGGGGTCGTCGCGAACCGACGGCGCTTGCGCTTGCTCGCGGACGGGCCGGTCTTCGGCGCGTCGGTCGGTCTCGGGTTCGGTTTCTTCGAGACGTTCCTCTACGGCCTCGGCGCCTGGCTCGCGGGCGGGCTCGCCGCCGGGATCGCGCTCATCCTCGTGCGGAGCGTCTCGAGCGTGGTCCTGCACGGGAGCAGCACGGGCATGTTCGGCTACGGCTACGCCCGGCGACAGTTCGGCGTGCCGGGAGCCGGGACCGGGACCTACTATCTCGTCGCGGTCGCGATGCACGCCACGTTCAACGCGCTCGCTTCCCTCACGATCCTGCTCGCCCTGCTCGGCGTCACCGGCCTCACGCTCGGCCTCGCCGGGGTGATCGCGCTGCTCGCCGCGATCGGGTTCGCGTTCGGGGCGATCGAGCACGTCCGCGACGTGATCCAGGCGTCCGACTACCCGTCGCTCGTGAAGGGATCGGCCCGGTTCCAACCGCGGGCGCCCCCCGGCCCGCGCTGAGGCGCCGCTCAGCGCGTCGGGGGAGGCGGCGAGTCCGCCGTCCGCTTCCAGGCGGCCTCGCCGATCGACCGGTAGACCGTCTCCGCGTCGTCTCCCGTCGGCGCGTCGCCGCTCTGACCGACATCGCGGATCCGGGCCTTCTTGAGGAGCCAGTAGTGGATGCGCCAGGTCTTGCCCCGCGAGACGGTCGCGTCCTCCTCCTCGCTCGTGAGGAGCCCTTCCTCCTCGAGCTGGTAGAACCGGTCCCGGTCCTCGCTCGAGAGCTTGTTGTCGAGCACCGTGTCGTCCGCGCCGAAGTAGCCAAGGACCATCCGGGCGACCGGCCGCGCCTCGGCGGGGGGCATCCGCCCCCGGGCGACGAGCGTACGTTCGATCGCGCGGGTCAGCTCGGCCTCGGTGATCGACGCCATCGGCGCGGAGGTGCCGAAAGGGTGAGTCCTCATAGCTTCATGTCCCGCCGCGGGCCCGTCGGCCGACAATCCTTTAGCGGCGCCGCCGGGTCGGAGGACATGCCGGGACCGGCCGAGCTCTCGCTCGACGAGCGGGCCCGGGACGCCGTCGCCCGGGCGTGGGGTCACGCGCTCTGTACGGAGTGTCGGGGCCGGCTCTTCGGGCGGGCCGGTCACGGGCTATCGAACCCGGAGCGTGCCGCGCGCCTGGCGGAGATCGTCGGCCGGGAGCTCCCGTCCGCTCCGGCGACGTGCGAGCTCTGCCGGGGGACGTTCGGGCGCCTCGAGGTCTGGGTCGACCGGGCCCTCCGGGCGGCCGAGGGTTTCGAGTGGCACCGGTTCACCTGCGGCTCCCGGTGGGAGCCCGAGATCCTCGCCCGGGAGGAGGCGCTCTGGCTCGAGGTCGGGTCGGAGTGGGGCGAGAGCGCCCGGAGCGCGTTCAACCGGGAGCTCGGTAAGCGGCTCGAGGCGCGGACCGGCGCGGCCGGAGGCCCGGATCGGGCGGACGTCGTTTTCCTCGCCGATCTTCCGGTGGGGCGCGTCGAGCTGACCGTCCTTCCGCTGTACGTCCGGGGGCGGTACCGCAAGCTCGACCGGACGCTTCCCCAGACGCGCTGGCCGTGCCGGCGGTGCCGGGGCGAGGGGTGCGATCGGTGCCACGGGACCGGCCGCACCTACCCGACGAGCGTCGAGGAGATCGTGGCGGCCCCGTTCCTCGCCGCGACCGGTGCCGACGGCAGCCGGTTCCACGGGATGGGTCGGGAGGATATCGACGCCCGGATGCTCGGGCGCGGTCGACCATTCGTCCTCGAGCTGGTCCGACCCCGCACCCGGACCTTCGACCACGCCGTCCTCGGGCGCGAGCTTGCCCAGGATGGGGCCGGTCGCGTCGAGGTCGTCGATCTCGCGCCGGCCATCGCCGAGGACGTGGTCCGCGTGAAGGAGGCCGCCCCCGAGAAGAGCTATCGGGTCGGGGTGATCGGCACCGTCCCCGCGGGAAAGGTTAATGAGGCCCTGGATGTGGTTCTCGCCCGGGCGATCGCCCAGCGTACGCCCGCCCGCGTCGCGCACCGACGGTCCGACCGCGTTCGAACGCGGAGGGTCGTCGCCGCGCGTCTGGTCGAGGCTTCCGAGGGGCGATTCACGCTCGACTTGCGGACCGAGGCCGGAACGTACGTGAAGGAGTGGGTGGAGGGAGATGGAGGACGCACCGAACCGAGCCTCGCCACTCTCCTCGGGGTCCCGCTCAAGGTCGAGTTCCTCGACGTCCTCGAGGTCCACGACGCGGAGGGGTAGGTAGATGGTCAAGAGCTCGAAGGGTTTCCGGTCCCGCTCGCGCGGGACGTTCACGAAGGAAGTGCGCGAGCGCGGGCTCCCGCCGGTCTCCCGGTTCCTGCGCGAGTTCGCGATCGGCGACCGGGTCATGGTCCGGATCGAACCTTCGGACCCCCACGGGCAGCCGCACCCCCGCTACCAGGGGCGGACGTGCACCGTCGTCGGGAAGTCGGGACGGGCGTACCGGATCGCCTTCCGGGACGGCGGGAAGGAGAAGGAGCTGATCGCGACCCCGATCCACCTGGTGCCCGTCCGGATCCCGGCGAGGACCGATGCCTGAACCCGTACCCCTGTCGAAGGTGAAGAGCCTCCTCGGGGAGGAGGCGGCGCGCCGGACCCTCCCGCGCGAGGCGACGCTCGCCCACCAGCACGCCGAGATCTTCGCCCGGCTCTCGGAAGAGGCGACCGCGCAGCTCATCGACGAGCTGCGCACGCTCCCGTTCGTCGACGCCGCGGTCGCGGTCAAGATCGCGGACACCTTGCCCCAGTATCCCGAAGAGATCCGCCTGCTTTTCTCGAAGGAGCGCGTCCCGCTCGACGAGGAACAGGTCGGCCGGCTCCTCGAGATCGTGGCCCACCACCGATGAATCCGGAGGCGAGCGGTGGAGAGTTACGCGTACATTCTGGACTACCTGCCGCACGGCCGGCAGACCGAGCACGGCTTCCACCGGGAGCCGCTCGCGCTCGGGATCGGTGAGACCGAGCTCAAGCTGTTCGAGCTGGTCCCGAAGCCCGGGGTCCCCCTCACCGCCGGCGCGCGCGTGCCCCTCGGATCCACGCCCGGCGCGCCCTCTCCGATCGACCATGTCCGCCGGCGGGTCGGGCACGACGAGCTGACCGTCG
>JASHYU010000068.1 GCA_030042855.1 Thermoplasmata archaeon | reverse complement strand
GAAGCTCATCGAGAACCTGACGCACCGCGTGGCCGGTAAGCGCGGCGAGGAGCTCCTCGCGCTCGGGAACGTGGTCGACAGCCTGGGCCGGGCGGCCGTGTACACCTCCGAGATCGCCGAGCAGGGGATCGACATCGCCGTGATGACCGATCCCGAGGCGACGTAGCGCGGGTTCGTCCCTCCGGGCGGGCGGGGCCCGTCCTATCGCGCTACACCGACTCTTCGATCTCGCCCGCCTGAGGGGCCCCGGCCAGCTTCTCCGCGACGGTACCGAGTATCTCGAGGTGCCGATCGACGTCCGCATCGGTGTGCTGGACGGAGATCGTCCACTGCTCGTCCGGCCCGGTACCTGAGGGGATGAGCCCCCGGTTGAGGCTGAGGTAGTAGTACAGCATCGACCGGTCCCCGTCGACCGTCAGGAAGTCCCGCCAGTTCCGGACCGGGTGGTCGGCGAAGAACACCGTCCCCGAGACTCCGTCGGCCGCCACGTGGGCCGTGACCCCGGCGTCGTCGAAGACCTCGGCGTACCCCTTCGCGAGCCGCGCGTTGAGGCGGGCCGAGTGCTCGAGCCCCTCGTCGGTGAGGATGTGGTCGAGCGAGGCGAGACAGGCGGCCATCGCGAGCGGATTCGAGTTATACGTCCCGGCGTGGGCGACCTTCCGGGGCCCGACCTCGTCGAGGATCCCCTTCCCGGCGGCGATCGCCGAGAGCGGGACGCCGCACGCGATCGATTTCCCGAGCGTGATCAGGTCCGGTCGGACCCCGACGCGTCCCGCCCCCCCGTGGGGGTACTTCGCCCCGGTCTTGATCTCGTCGAGGATCAGCAACGCCCCCAGCTCGTCCGCAAGCTCACGTAGGCCGGGGAAGAACCCGTCCTCGGGCAAGATGAACCCCATATTCATCGGGACCGGCTCGGCGATGATGGCGGCGAGGTCCTCCCGGTGCTCGTGCGCGATCTTCCGGGTCGCCGCGAGGTCGTTGAACGGGGCGACGAGCGTGTGCTCGGTGAGATCCGGGAGAATCCCGGGCGATGCGGGGGCCGATTTGGGGCGGTCGTGGGGCCCGGCGACCTGGAGCCGCGGCTTCACCCCGACCAACAGGGTGTCGTGCGACCCATGGTACGACCCCTCGAACTTGAGGACGTACCGCTTCTTGGTGTACGCCCGGGCAAAGCGGATGGCGTGGTGGGTCGCCTCGAGACCGGTCGTGCTGAAGCGGACCTTGTCCATCTGGTACCGTCGGCAGATCCGCTCGGCGACCTCGGGCGTCCGCTCCCACTCGTAACCGTAGATGCTCCCGTTCTCGAGCTGGCGGCTGATCGTCTCGACGAGCTTTGGGTGGGCGTGGCCGCTCTGGAGCGACCCGAAGGCCATGTTGAAGTCGAGATACTCGTTCCCGTCCGCGTCCCAGAGATTGACGCCCTTTGCGCGGCTAACGAAGAACGGGTACGGCTCGAGATACCGGTAATTGGAGTGGACCCCGAGCGGACTGAACTGCCGGGCCTTCTCCCAGAGCTCCTTTGACCGGGGCGTCCGCTGAGTGTACTCCGCGTAGGCCGCCTCGAACCTCGCATCGACCATGTTGTCCCGGAGGGGCGACCCCTCCGACTCCGGGAGGTGCGAGGCGGAGGGGGTTGATGAACTGCGTGGGCCTCGCCCCACGCGGCGAGCCGGGCCCCCGGGGGCCAACTCTGGGCAGGCACGGGCTTGATGCCGGAACTCTAGAGCGCGCCTTGTTCCGGGTCTTCTCCGGTGGTCGGCCCCGTCCAACGCTCCCAGATCCACTGGCAGAGGGCCACGATCAGGAACGCGGCCGCTGCTCCGATCAGGTAGTCTCCCCAGGTGAAGACGAACCAGATCGGTAAACCGATGAGCAGCAGGACGACCCCGAGGACGCCCCAGATCGTGACCGTCGCCATCGAACTCGGGACCGCCATCCCCCGTTTCAGGTTAGTGTTGGACCGGGTCCGGCCGACGGTAAGGGCGGGTCGGATCACGGCGCGCTTCGTAGATTCCGGACGCCGCCAGAGGATCGGGTCCGTGAGGGTCAATACCTCTGGCGTCCTGCGGGTACGATGCTCGTCGCCGAGGCCGGCACCCTCGAGAACTACGTCGGCGGCGAGTGGGTTCGGCCTCAGTCCACGGAGTTTCTCGAAGTTCCCGATCCCTCGACCGGCCGCATCCTCGCCCGCGTACCCCTCTCCGACGCCGTCGACGTCGATGCGGCCGTCAACTCGGCCCGTTCGGCGCTCCTCAAGTGGCGGCGCGTCCCGGTCGCCGAGCGAGCACGGCGCGTCCTCGCGCTGAGGAACCTCCTGGAGGGCCACGCCGACGATCTCGCACGCTCGGTGGTCGAAGAGAACGGAAAGACGCTCGAGGAGGCCCGGGGTTCGGTCCGCCGGGGGATCGAGGCCACCGAGTTCGCCGCCTCGGCCCCGACGACCCTGCAAGGCTCGTTCCTTCAGGACGTCTCGCCCGGCGTCGACACGACCCTCCTGCGGCAGCCCGTCGGGGTCGTCGTCGGGATCACGCCGTTCAATTTCCCGGTGATGATCCCGCTTTGGATGGCCCCGCTTGCCCTCGTCTGCGGGAACTCCTTCATCCTGAAGCCGTCGGAGCGCGTGCCGCTCTCGGCCGCCCTCCTCGGGCGTCTCTTCGACCAAGCGGACTTCCCTCCGGGAACGTTCAACCTGGTCCACGGGGGGGCGACGGCCGTCGATGCCCTGCTCGCGCACCCGGGTGTCGACGCGGTTTCGTTCGTTGGCTCGGCCCCGACCGCCCGACACGTCTACACGACCGCCGCCGCGAACGGCAAGCGGGTCCAGGCGCTCGCCGGCGCGAAGAACCATCTCCTCGTGCTGCCCGACGCGGACCTCGCGAAGACAGTGCCCGCGATCGTCTCGAGCGCGTTCGGCCAGGCCGGGGAGCGATGTCTCGCCGGCAGCGTCGTCGTGGCGGTCGAGCCGATTGGGGACGCGCTCGTCGACCGACTGGCCAAATCAGTCGCCCAACTTACGACGGGACCGGCGAGGGACGAGGGTACCGAGGTCGGGCCCGTGATTCGCCGGGATCATCGGGACCGGATCCTCCAGTGGATCAAGGAGGGAGAGGCGAAAGGCGCCCGGGTGGCCGCGCGCGGCCCGGTCCCGTCCGACGCGGACGGGTACTTCGTCCCGCCGGTCCTTTTCGACCATGTTCGGCCGGAAATGACGATCGCTCAGGAGGAGATCTTCGGTCCGGTCCTCTCCGTCATCCGAGTCGCGTCGCTCGACGAGGCGATCGAGACCGCGAACCGCTCGCGGTTCGGGAACGCGGCCGCGATCTTCACGCGGGACGGCAAGGCGGCCCGCGACTTCGCGATCCGGATCGAGGCGGGCATGGTCGGGGTCAATATCGGGGTTCCCGCCCCCGCCGCGTACTTCCCGTTCGTGGGCTGGAAGGGATCATTTTACGGCGACTTGCATGCGACCGGCCGGGACGCAATCGAGTTCTACACTCGGAAGAAGGTCGTGACCTCCCGTTGGTTCTGAAGGAGTCCCGAACTGTGTCGGTACGCTAGGTCCGCGCTCGAACGGCGATAGTGGTCTTGGCGTCAAGGAGGCGGGTTCGACATGGCCGCGGGTTTTTGCACGAAATGCGGGAGCCCTCGATCGGCGGAAGCTCGATTCTGCTCCACCTGCGGCGGCGCCCTCGGGCCTCCTCATGACACGAGTCATCCCACTGGAGCGCCGGCCCCGGCCTCGCAGCCGGCTCGCCCGCCCACCCGCACCGGTTCGAACCGCGAGCAGGGTGAGCAGATCGTTGCCGAGCTCACCGACGTCAGTCAGCGGCTGACGGTCATCGCGACTCAGGAGGCGCGGCAGCGCCGCTCCCCGGCCCAGGTCCCTGAATTTCAGCTCCTGCAGCAGCGGCGGGAGCAGCTGATGGAGGAACTGGGCCAGACCGTCCAGCGGATGCAGGATGCGGGCGAGGAGATCCCTCGGAAATGGAAGGGAGCCCTCCCCGGTTCGGCGGGCATGCGGCTGGCCGGCTGGTCCCACCGCCAGCGAGAGGACCAGCAGCAGCGCGTTCGAGCCGATGCCGCGCTCGAGCAGCGACACGCCGAGCTCCAACAACGTCAACTAGGAGCGACTCGCGAGCAACGGGCCGAGGGGCTGGAAGCGGCTCGCGATCTCGAGGATGCCTTCTACGCGGCGCTCCGCAAGGCCGTGCCGGATGAGGCCACGTACCAACAGGAGATCCACAAGTTCGAGTGGAAGGTGCTGGTCGAACTCTTCGGAGGCGCGGACAATGTTCCTCCGGAACGACGCAAGGAGTATGCCTCTTGGATCCAGCACGGTTCCGACAGTGGGTCGTGCGGCCCGGGACCCCACGAGACGTTTACCCGGTCGGCGGCGCGAATGGTGGTCGCTCGACCGACCGTCCCACCGGACGCCCAAACCGCCACCGGGACCGGGGTCCCCCCGTGGTCATTGAACAGTCAAGCCATCGCCCAGCAGGAGGCATTCCAAGCGTCCCAGCGGGCGAAGGACCAGTCAGACCAGCGACAGATCGCTACGCTACCGAGCCGATTCCACAACCCGGATCCGGGCACGACGGACGCGGCCCGGCTCCAGGGCGCGAAAGCCGGGGCGTCACTGCGTGGTATTGGTCGAGCTGTTGGC
>JASHYU010000007.1 GCA_030042855.1 Thermoplasmata archaeon | reverse complement strand
CGGCGACCCGCGCTTCGTCGACGTGATCCGCGGCACAATCGGATGGGTCCGTGACGTGCTGGCGGACCCCGCGGGCGGGTTCGGCGCGAGCCAGGACGCCGACAACGCCCCGGGCGACGACGGCGGCTACTTCACGTGGTCGAAGTCCGAGCTCAAGGAAGCGCTCGCGGGCGACGAGCTCCGGCTGGCGAGCCGATGCTTGGGCGTCGGCACCGACGGCCGGATGCCCCACGACCCCGAGCGCAACGTGCTCTTCCGGGCGCTCCCGCTCGGGGACGCGGCGGAAGGCCTCGCGCTGCCCGAGGGTCCGGGCCCGACGTTCGAGCGGGCCGTCGCGCGGCTCCGCGCCGCGCGCGCGCGACGCCCGACGCCCGCCGTCGACCGGTCGATCTACGCGAGCATCAACGGCCGGTTCATCGGGGCGCTGGCCCGGGCCGGCGCGTTCCTCGGGGACCCGACGGTCCTCGCCGACGCACGGCGCGCGGCCGACCGGCTGCTCGGCGGCGCGTACCGACCCGGCACCGGGATCGCGCACGCGCTCTCTCCGAGCGGCCCGACCGGGTTCGGCCAGCTCGACGACCAGGTCTCGTTCGCGAGCGGGTTGCTCGAGCTCGCCGGAGCGACGGCGGAGCCGACGTACCTGCGGCGGTCGATCGAGCTCCTCGAGCTGGTCGATCGCGAGTTCCGGGGCGAGGACGGCCTCCTGCGCGACCTCGCTCCGGCGCTGTACGACGGGCCCCGGGTCGCGGGGGTCCTCGAACCGTCGTATCCGCTCGAGGACAGTCCGCACCTTTCGTCCAACGCGACGGCGGCCCTCGCCTTCGTCCGGCTCGACGCGCTCGGTCACGACGAACGCTGGCGATCGAAGGCCCTCCAGCTCCTCGGTCCGATCGCCCAGCGGATCGCGGGCGCCGGCCTGTTCGCCGCCGGCTCGGCGCTCGCCGCCGGCCTCGCGCGGACGGCGGGGGCGACGGTCATCGTGGAGGGGACCGGCCCGGCCGCGTCGGCGCTGCTCGGCGCCGCCCGGACGACCTTCCACCCCAACCTCTGGGTGTTCGCGGGCCGACCGCCGGAGCCCTTCGAGGTGCCGGAATCGGTTCCCCGTTCCGACGCGGCCGCGCCCCGGGCCCTCCTCTGTTCCGGCACCTCGTGCCGGCCCCCGATCACCGAGCCGGCCGAGCTCGCCCGCCAGATCGGGGCGATGGGGCGCCCGGGCCCGGGATAGGCAGCACCCCGAGGTCGGTCCCGTCGAGCAGGTAGGCCCGCGCCCGTCCGAGCGACAGGAATCGACGGTAAAGGAACGTCCGGCCGCGAGCGGGCCGGTCCCGATTGAGGGCCTCGATCCCCGCCACCGGATTGAACGCGGGGACCACCACGATCTCCGTCGCGGACGGTCGCCGCGGCTCGTTCGGGCGGCGACCCGTCGGCCGCCCGGCGACCTCCACCCGGACCCAGCACCGGCGTTTTCCCTCGGGATCCTCGGCCGTTGGGGCAAGCCGGTACCCGGGATGCAGGTGGCCGGTGACGATCCGGCGGGCTCGGAGCACCTCCCCCGAAGGCCATCGATGCCCGTGGAAGATCCCGACCCCGTCGCGCACGAACCCTTCCGCCGGGTGCACGACGACCTCGCGCGGGAGGTGGGGCACGATCCCGCCGTCATGGTTGCCCAGCACGAGTTCGACCGTGAGGCCCTCGGCGAGCAGCCGGGCGAAGAAGTCGAAGAGCACGGGGCGCAGCGGCGGCGGTGTCCCGACGATTGGGTGCTTCGCATCGCCGGCGATCACGAGGTCGTCGGTCCGGGCGTCGCGGGCCGCCCGGAGGAGGTCGCTCGCGAGCGCCCGGGCCGAGCCCTCGAGCGGACCGGCGGCGCGGCCGGGCCCGGCCCCGAGACCCAAGTGGAGGTCGGCGACGATCAGGGACCGGGGTCGCCCGCGGTGCGACGGCTCGAGGAGGAGCGCCGGAGCACCCGGGACCGGTACGAGTCGTGCGGCCACCTCTCCGTCCAGCCCGTCCGGACCAAGACGGTTGCGAAACGCGCGGAGCGCCCTCCTACACAACCCACAAGAAGGGCCGCCCCGTCGGAACGTTCGGGAGGTCGCCGCGACGCTGGGTCCGGTCCCGCCGACACTCGACCGGGCCGTGCGCGGGCCTCCGGGCGGCCTCCGTCCCAGCGCGGAGCGGATTTCCGTACGTTCGGTGAGATGGCGCCGTCATGGTATATTAAATAGAAGCGGTAACTCATCACTCCGGGTGAGGAGTAGTGGCGCCGTCGCGTGAGCGCTGGATCGGTCGGATCCGGTCCCGGCTCGAACAGGCCGGGTTCTACGTCGCGGACGCCCACGGGATCCGGCCGTCGAGCTTCGACCTCGCCGCGCGCCGGGACTCGACGCTCCTCCTCGTGAAGGTGCTGAAGAACATCGACGCGTTCGACTCGGAGGAGGCCGAACGCCTCCGCGAGCTCGCGCAGCTCCTCCCCGCGACGGCGATCGTCATCGGCCAGACGTCGGGGGCCTCGGAGCTCGACGCGGGCGTCGTCTACACCCGGTACGACGTCCCGATCATCAACGAGGAGACCCTCCAGGAGTTCCTCGAAAAGGCCCTCCCGCCGTTCCTCTACGCGAGCCCGGGCGGCACGTTCGCCCGGATCGACGGCGACCGGCTGCGCGAACTTCGGACGGGTCGGGGGCTGTCCCTCGGCACGCTCGCCTCGATCGCGGGCGTCTCCCGGCGCGCCATCCAGCTGTACGAGGACGGCGCGGGCGCCGAGATCACGGTCATCGAGCGGATCGAGCGGTACCTGGGCGAGCCGGTGGTCCGGCCCGCCGACCTGTTCGGGGCCCCGTCCGGGCGGCGCCGGCCGGAGGACGCGCCGGAGGGGGAGGACGCGACGCGCCCCGAGGTGGCCCGCCCCTCGAGCGGTGACCCGTGGCGCGACGCGGTGCTGAACCAGCTCGACGGCATGGGCCTCGACATCACGCTCACGGCCCGCGCCCCGTTCGACGCGCTGGGCCGCACCCCGGACGACCTCCTGCTCACCGCCATCGGCACCCTGCGGACCGCCCTGCACCGGGCCGAGGTCCTCCACGGCCTCGCGCACGTCGCCGAAGGGCACGCGATCTTCGTGGTCCGCGAAGAGGTCCACCGCGCGTCGATCGGCGGTCTACCGATCCTCAACCCGGCCGAGCTGAAGCGTCACCGGGACGCCGACGACCTGCTCGAGGAGATCTCCGAACGGGAACGCCCGTGATCACCGCGCGGATCCCGCCGGACGGCTCGGTCTTCCTCGTGGCTCCCGTGCGCGGGCTCAGCGCGGAGGTCGCGCCGGCGATCGCGGCGATCGCCCAGTACGGACCGGACCTCATCGGTCTCGGCCTCTCCGCGGAGGAGATGCGGGGGCTCGTCGACTACTTCGTCGTCGCGGAGGCGGAGCCGGTGGTCCCGCTCTCGCCGACCGAGACGAGCGAGGTCCGCGGCCTCTCGCGGTTCGGCGAGGTCCGGGTCCCGAACCCCACGTTCGTCGAGGTGCTGCGCTGGGGCCAGTCCCGCTCGATCCCGGTCGCGCCGCTCGACCCGAGCGACGAGGAGGCGGCGCACCTGTTCGCCGAGCACATCGGCTACGTCGAGCTCGTGCGGCGCACGGTCCGCGAGCGCCGGATCTCGCGCCG
>JASHYU010000067.1 GCA_030042855.1 Thermoplasmata archaeon | reverse complement strand
AAATCGCCGCGCGCGCGCGCCCGGGCCCGGGCGGCGATCGCGATCGGCACGACCCGGGCCCAGGCCCCGGCGCGCCCGGTCGGGCGGCGCTCGAAAAGTCCCAGCGTCTCCGTGGCCCAATCGTACGGGTCCCGCAAGGCCACGAGAGTGTCGCCCGAGTAGGTCGGAAATCGGTCGAGGTGCTCGGTGAGCTCCCGCGTCCAGCCGAAGAGCAGTGCGATCGCCTCCCGGGTGTTGAAATCGTCCGCGAGCGTGGCATCCAGGCGCTCGACGAGCTCCTCAGCGCGTTCGAGGAGGTCGAGCGGTGCGTCCGTCCCCGGACGGTCCGCCCCGTCCCGCTCGAGGAGCTCCGAGATCCGGTCCGCGGGCAGGGCGAGCCGGGCGTAGGCCTCCCGGGCCTCGGGCAGGCTCTCCTCCCGGACGAACTCGAGCGGGCTGCGGTACTGGGCGTTGAGGTAGTAGAAGCGCAGCACCATCGGACCGAACTCGTCGATCGCCTCCCGCAGCGAGTAGACGTTCCCGACGGACTTCGACATCTTCTCGCCGGCCAGGTTGAGGAGGCCCCCGTGCATCCAGTAGTTCACGAGCGGGGACTCCCCGGTCGCGGCCTCGGCGAGCGCGATCTCGGACTCGTGGTGCGGGAAGATGAGGTCGAGGCCCCCCCCGTGCAGGTCGTAGCGGGGCCCGAAGAGTCGGACCGTGATCGCCGTGTCCTCGATGTGCCAGCCGGGGCGGCCGGGCCCCCACGGGCTCTCCCAGCTCGGCTCGCCCGGGGTCGCGGCCTTCCAGATGACGAAGTCGCCCGGCGCGCGCTTCGCCGGGTCCACCTCGAGACGGGCCCCGGGCCGCAGCGCCTCGGTCCGCTGGCCCGAGAGCGCGCCGTAGCGCGGGAACGTCGCGATCTCGTAGTAGACCGAGCCCTGGCTGGGATACGCATGGCCCCGGTCGATGAGCGCCTGGATCTGGGCGACGATCTCCGCGACGTAGTCGGTCGCCCGGGGATAGTAGTTCACGGACCGGATCCCGAGACGCCCCGCGAGGAAGAGCCACGAGAGGAAGTGCCGCTCGGCCAGCGCGAGGGGGTCTTCGTCGAGCTCGCCGGCCCGCGCGAGGATCTTGTCGTCGAGGTTGGTCACGTTCTGGACGGAGAAGACCCGGTACCCCCAGCGCGTCAGCGCGCGGGCGACGACATCGAAGAAGACGAACGTCCGCGCGTGGCCGATGTGCGCCTCGTCGTACGGCGTCAGGCCGCAGACGAAGAGGCCCACGCGGGGCGGCTGGATCGGGGCCAGCACGCGGACCGACCGGCTCATCGAGTCGTAGAGCGCGACCCGACGCATCGTCAGAGCCCCCGCAGCGCCCCGCGGACGTCGTCCACCAGGTCGGCGGGGTCCTCGATCCCGCACGAGAGCCGGACGAGTCCCTCGGTGACCCCGTGGGCCTCGCGCTCCGCCCGGGGCATGCTGGCGTGCGTCATCGTCGCCGGGTGGTCCGCGAGCGACTCGACCGCGCCGAGGCTCTCGGCGAGCGTGAAGATTCGGAGCCGGCGGAGGAACCCGAGGGCGGCCCGGCGCCCGCCGCGGAGTTCGAGGCTCACGATCCCGCCGTACCCGGACATCTGCCGGCGCGCGAGGCGGTGCTGCGGGTGGCTCGCGAGTCCCGGGTAGTGGACCGCGCGAACGCGTCGGTCCCCGTCGAGCGCCTCCGCGACCGCGCGGGCCGATTCGCCGTGGGCGCGCATGCGTACGCCGAGCGTGTGGAGCCCCCGCAGCGCGAGATAGCAGTCGAACGGGCTCGGGACGGCGCCGATGGCGTTCTGGAGCCAGGTGAACTCCGCGAGATCCTTGCGGGACCGGAGAATGAGCGCCCCGCCGACGAGGTCGGAGTGGCCGCCGAGGTACTTCGTGGTCGAGTGGAGGACGATGTCGGCACCGAGCTCGATCGGCCGCTGGAGCGCGGGCGTGGCGAACGTGTTGTCGACGGCGAGCCGGGTGCGCGCGCGGTGGGCGAGCCGCGAGTGCGCGCGCAGGTCGACCAGACGCAGGAGCGGGTTCGTCGGGGTCTCGACGTAGACCAGCTCGGCCGGCGTCCGGAGCGCCGCCGCGAGCCGGCGCGGATCGGTGAGGTCGAGGTAGTCGACGCGCAGTCCGAACTGGCGTCGGTGGTGCTCGAAGAGCCGCCACGTGCCGCCGTAGAGGTCGTCGACGGAGACGATCCGGCTCCCCGTGGCGAACGCCCCGAGGAGCGTCTCGAGCGCCCCGAGACCCGAGGAGAAGGCGAGCCCGCCGGCGCCGGACTCGAGCGCGCCCAGGGCGCCCTCGAGCATCGCGCGGGTCGGATTGCCCGACCGGCTGTACACGTAGCCCTGGTGGCGGTTCGGCGCCGACTGGCGGAAGGTGCTCGCGAGGTAGATCGGGACCGTGACCGCCCCCGTGAGCGGATCGGGCGGCTGCCGATCGTGGATCAGCCGCGTGTCAAACCGCATCGGTGCCCCCCTCCGCCGCCAGGTACCCGACGAGGTCGTGGCGCGTCAGGACTCCGACCGGCCGGCCGGTCGTCGAGTCCCGCACAAGGAGCGTTCCTTCCTCCCGGAACCGGTGGAGGACCTCCGAGACCGGCGCGTCGGCCGCCACCTCGGGCAGCGGCGGCGAGAGGATCTGGGCGACCGAGCGGTCGAGCACCGTCTCGTCGGCGAGGCTCGCGTGCAGGAGATGGTCCTCCTGCAGCGAGCCGACCGACGTGGTGCCGGAGAGCACCGGCACCTGCCCGATCCCGTGCTGACGCAGGACCGCGAGCGCGTCGCGCGCGACGGTCGTCGGCTCGACGGCGACCAGGGCCGGCACGGGACCCTTGCGGGCGACGAGGTCGCGGGCGGTCGCCCCGATATCGAGGAAGCCTTTCTCGCGCATCCAGTCGTCGGAGTAGAACTTCGAGAGGTACCGATCGCCCGAATCCGGCAGGACGACGACCACGGTCGCCCCGTCCCGGAGCGGCCGCTTCGCGAGCCACTTCATCGCTCCCGCGACGGCCGAGCCCGAGGAGCCCCCCACGAAGAAGCCCTCCTCCCGCGCGAGCCGGCGGGCCATCTGGAACGATTCGCGGTCGTTGACCTCGACGAACTCGTCCAAGTACTGGAAGTGGATCGTCCGCGGGATCTTGTCCTCGCCGATCCCCTCCACCTGGTACGGCACTGCCGTCCCCGGGCTTCCGGTCCGGAAGAACGGGCCGAGGACCGAGCCCGCCGGGTCGACGGCGACCATCCGCACGGCCGGACGCTGTTCCTTGAAGAATCGGCCCACCCCGCTCATCGTCCCACCGGTGCCGACGGTCCCGATGACCGCACCGAGCTCGGGGCCCGCATCGCGCAGGATCTCGGGTCCCGTCGTGCGGTAGTGTGCTTCGGGGTTGCCGGGGTTCTCGTACTGGTTGGGGAAGTACGCCCCCGGGATCTCCTCGGAGAGCCGTCGGGCGACCGAGTAGTGGCTCATCGGGTGGTCCGGCGGAACTCCCGCAGGCGTGACGACGACGCGCGCTCCGTACGATCGGAGCAGGCGGATCTTCTCGGAGCTCATCTTGTCCGGGATGACGAAGACGGTGCGATAGCCGCGGACCGCCGCGACTAGCGCGAGGCCGACCCCGGTGTTGCCGCTCGTCGCCTCCACGATCGTTCCCCCCGGCTTCAGCCGGCCGGTCCGCTCTGCCTCGGCGACCATGCTCGCGCCGATCCGGTCCTTCACCGAGCCCCCCGGGTTGAGGTACTCGAGCTTGGCCAGCACCCGGTAGGGCAGCCCTTCGGCGACCTTGCGAAGCGGGACGAGCGGGGTGTTCCCGACGAGATCGAGGATGCTGTCGACCAGCCGGCTCGTCTCGGGCATGCCGGGCCGCGTAGCAGGGAGTGGCATTAATGGTCTATGTTTCGCGCAGTCCCCACCCCCGGGGGACCGGGAGCTTCCGCCCGGAGGGAGAACGGATAGGCGCGCAGGATCGAAGCCGGGGCCCCGAGCGTCCGGCGGCGCGCGATGGCCTTCCCCGCGCGAGGCGAGCTCGCCCGGTCGGGATTCGGACGGTTCGTACTCGTTCGTTCCAGTGCTCCTCACGTCTTAAGGCGGCCATCGTGCTGAATCGCGCGGGTTCGGGGAGATGCTCGGTTCGCTCGAGACAGAGGTCCTGAGCGCCCTCCGCGACCTCGAAGAGGGCCCCGCGGCCGGCATCCGGGAGGCGCTGCGACGCCGCGGCGTACGGGTCGCGTACACCACGGTCGCGACCACGCTGTCGCGCCTCTACGACAAGGGGCTCGTGCTGCGTCGCCGCGAGACGTGCCGCGGTGGGGAGCGCTACGTCTACCGGCCGGCGAACGTGGAGCAGAAATACCTGAGGAATCTTCTCCGCGGGGTTGTGGCCATGTTCGGCCCGGCGGGGGTCGTGCACCTGAACGAGGAGATCGCCAAGCTCGACCCGTCCCAGGAGCAGGAGCTCCGACGGCGGCTCCGGCTCGAGTGAGCCGGGGAGAGGGCGATGCCCGCCGCTACGGTGGCCCTGAGCTACACCCCGGTCCTCCTCTGGGTCGCTGCCGGCGTCGGCCTCCTCGCCACGTACCGTCGGGCGACCTCGACGACGGTGTTCCGGCTCGCCACGATCTTCCTCGCGACGTGGGCGCTGCTCGCGACGACGGGGTTCGTGTGGGTGCTCGGCCACGGCGGTGCGTCCGCCGTCGTCCTGCTCATCGCCGCACCCCTCTCGCTCTTCTCGACCGTCACGCCCCAGATCTGGATCGAGGGGGCGCTCGGCGCCTTCGTCGTCTTCTTCGCCGCCTTTCTGCTCAATCAGATCGCCGGGCGCGGCTTCCTCGCGATCCTGCGGCCGGACCCGCTCCCGTGGCCCGAGCGGCTCCCGGTCCCCCCCACGAGGACGAGCCTGCTCCGGTTCGCCTCGCGTCGCGCGGAGGCGTTCACGTTCACGCTGCTCGAACGCGGAGGTCCGCGCCTTTTCCGCCGGCGCGACGTCATCCTCGTCGCCGACGGGCTGCTCCGGGAGCTTTCGCCTCCGGAGTGGGAGGCCGTCGTGGCCCACGAGCTGGGGCACCTGACCGAGCTCGATGGGCGGTACCTCACGTTCTTCCGGACGCTCGCGCGGATGATGCGATGGGACCCCGTCTT
>JASHYU010000066.1 GCA_030042855.1 Thermoplasmata archaeon | reverse complement strand
TCGTCTCCGCGCTCCCGGGCATCGCGACGGGCGTGCTGCTCGCCGTCATGCGGGCGGCGGGCGAGGCAGCGCCGCTCATCTTCACCGCCTTCGGCTCGAACCTGTACTATCGGGGCCTCGATCAACCGATCGCGGCGCTCCCGCTCCTCATCTACGACTTCGCGCTGAGCCCCGCGAGCAACCAGGAGGACGTCGCCTGGGGGGCGACCCTTTTCCTGCTCATCGCCATCCTGATCACGAACGTGGTGGCCCGGTACGTGATCCACCGGCTCGGCCGCCAGATGGTCGGGGGAGCGTAGCGGATCCGTGAGCGACGCGAAGCTGAGGGTCGAGCACCTGACGGCGTACTACGGCGACCACCCGGGCGTGAAGGACATCTCGCTCGAGTTCCCCGACCGCAAGGTGACGGCGATCATCGGTCCCTCGGGCTGCGGCAAGTCGACCTTCATCCGCTGCCTCAACCGGATGCACGAGACCGCCCCCCGGACGCGGGTCGAGGGGAAGGTCCTCCTCGATGGCGAGGACATCTACTCCGAGGACCCGGTGCGCGTCCGCCGCCGCATCGGGATGGTCTTCCAGAAGCCGAACCCGTTCGTCACGATGTCGATCTACAACAACGTGAGCGTGGCGCTCCGCTTCAACGGCCGCCACCCGCGGGACTACGTCGACGCGGCCGTGCTCCGCAGCCTCCAGCAGGCGGCGCTCTGGGAGGAGGTCAAGGACCGGATCGACTCCCCGGCGACGTCGCTCTCGGGCGGGCAGCAGCAGCGCCTGTGCATCGCCCGGGCGCTCGCCGCGAGCCCCGAGGTCCTGCTCATGGACGAGCCGTGCAGCGCGCTCGATCCCATCGCGACCGCGAAGATCGAGGACCTGGTGGGCCACTTGAAGGACGAGTACACCGTCGTCATCGTCACGCACAACCTCCAGCAGGCGGCGCGCGTCGCCGACTACACCGCGTTCTTCTACCTCGGCGGGCTCGTCGAGTACGGGCCCACGGAGGACCTCTTCGAGCGGCCGAAGGAGCACCTGACCGAGTCGTACATCACGGGGCGGTTCGGATGAGGGCGAACCCGCCCGCGATCCCCCGGCCGCGCCCCGGCTACGACCTCGAGATCAAGTCGCTCAAGGCGCGGGCGGTCGACATGGGGGAGTTCGCCGCCGCGATGGTGCACGACGGCTGGCGCGCGTTCGACGCGGGCGACCTCGACGCCGCGCAGCAGGTGCTCGACCGGGGCGCCGAGCTCGACCGGCTCGACGAGGACATGGAGCACGCCGCGATCGCGTTCCTCGTCCTCCGCCAGCCGACCGCGATCGACCTCCGCACGGCGGCCGCCCTCCTCAAGATCACGACCCACCTCGACCGGATCGGCCGCCTCGGCTTCGACATGGCGCGAAAGACCACCTCGGAGTCGGAGGGCGAGCCCGACGACGTCCACCGCCTCCTCGTGCAGATGGACACCGTCGTCGAGTCGATGGTCCAGCAGTCGCTCGACGCCCTCGCCGGCGACGGGATCGACCTCGCGCGCTCGCTCTTCCGCCGGGACGACGAGGTCGATGCGCTCCACCGGAGGGTGACCCGTCGCCTCGTGGACGAGCTGAAGAAGCCCTCGAGCGCGACCCAGCGGCTCGCGAACGAGCTCCTGATCGCCCGCCACTTCGAGCGGATCGCCGACAACGCCTGCAAGATCGCGGAAAAGACGATCTACGCGCTCACGGCCCAGCGACGGTCGGAGTACCTGCCGCGCCATCGCGTGGTCCCGTACGCGCTCGAGACCCCTCCGAAGGAAGGACGGTCGTCGAAGTAACCCCGCCCCCGCCGGGGCGGACGGACGGCGCGCGCCGTCCCGGGGGCCGGGCGGACCCTAGGACGGTTCTTCGATAAGGTCGGTGACGAATCCGATGTAGCAATCGGTGAGCGCATTGGTCGACGGATTGTAGAACACCAGGTCCCAGTTGCCGGAAGGGAACGTCTGCTCGATGTAGTACGTCGCCCCGTTCTGGATGTACCCGGAGGTCCACTCGAAACCGGCCTTCGTCACATTGCCCGATATGGAGAACTCGGTCACCTGGGCACCGGACATCCGATACAGGACGAACCCGTACTGATTGTCCACCGTGCCGTTCAGGATGACGGAACTGCTCACGGTGACCTCCACCGCGTCGAACTGTTCTCCGGGCAGTCCGTAGAGGGTCCCTCGACCCACGAGGACGGTCGTAGAGGAGGAGCTCGAGTGGTGGGTCCGTCCGGCGACCACGTAGAAGGTGCCGCTCAAGGCGACGAGGATGACGATGACGACCGTCACGTAAACCCACGTTAGACGTCGTCCGGCGGGTCGGGGCGCGCCCTGCTCCGAAGCGCTCGCCCCCGGCGGACCCCCCGGTGCGGGAGAAGTCACCGGGACCTCGCCCGAACTGGCGTTCCCTTCCGAGACCGTACCGCTCACCAGAAGGGCGATGCGAGCCGGATTATCAAGAGTTCCCCGCGGCCGCTCGCCGCTCTCAGAAATCACGTATGACTCCGGAGTTCGATAGGCGCGGAGAGCCACCGGGTCGGTTTAGGTTCGAGCGCAAAACCCGTCGGAACGGAGGGCCCCAGCTCGCGCCCTGCGAGCGAGGGCGCCGAAGGATCCTCCCCCTCAAGGGTACTTTTCAAGTCCGACCGAGTGTGGGTAAGCGCTCTCGCATGCTCCCGTAGTCTAGTCCGGTCAAG
>JASHYU010000065.1 GCA_030042855.1 Thermoplasmata archaeon | reverse complement strand
CCGGCCGCCCGACGCGGGCGGCGACCGCGACCGGGGCGTCCTCGGCGAGCACGGCCCGCTCGGGGTCCCGCGCCCGGGCGGCCGCGGTTACGACCATAGCAAAAAATACATCTCCGCGCCTCGCTGAGAAGTCCGTCGTGTGACCTTCACGGGTCGCCAACCGGGAGGCGGACCACGAGTACGCCCGAAGACGGAGGGGCCGCAGCCATCGTCGTCGCCGGAGACGAGGAGACCCGCGTGCTGTTGCGGGGGCTCCTGCGCCTCCACCACTTCCGGGTCGACGGCGAGGCCGAGGGGGCGACGCACGCCCTCGAGCTCGTCCGGGACCACCGGCCCCAGCTCATGGTCGCGGACGTGAACCTCGCCGAGGGGAGCCCGTCGGCGCTCATCGGCGGCGCCCGCGCGATCCAGCCGCAGCTCCGGGTGATCCTGGTCGCCCCGGCTTCCCGCCCCCCGGTCCCGCCGACCGATGCGAGCCTCCGGCCCGACGTCGTCCTCCTGCGCCCCTTCCGGATCCGCCAGTTCGCGGAAGCGCTCCTGCCGCTCGCGAACTCCTCCTCGTCCGGAGCCGGCGGTACCGTCCGCCCCCCGTGAGCGGGGGCGCGCCGGGCCCCGGGCGCTACCGATCGTCGGCGAGTCGGTACCGCGCGATCGCGGCCGTCTCCTCGAAGTGGAGCTCGGCCGACGGCACGACGAGCGCGTGGAGCGGCGGGCCGAACTCGATCGAGCGCAACCGGGCGATCGGCCCGTACCACCCCGCCGCGTCCGGCCGCCCGACGCGGGCGGCGACCGCGACCGGGGCGTCCTCGGCGAGCACGGCCCGCTCGGGGTCCCGCGCCCGGAGGAGCGCGAGCGCCTCACCGGCGAGGAGGAACCGGCCCTCCTCGGGGACGAGATCGAGCAGGACGAGCGTGTGCAACCCCCGGGCGCGGTTCGCCGCGAGGTGCTCGAGCGGCGAGCGCGGCCCGAACCCCGGCGCGGGGAACGGGAGCGAGACCGTCCGACCGAACCGGTAGGCGCTGAGTCCGAGGAATCCGGCCGCGGCGGTGAGGATGCTCGCGTTGGGGACGTAGCGCCAGGTGTGGCCCGCCCGCTCCGCGGCGAGCCGCAGGGCGACGTGCGTCGTCGCGCCGAACGGGTCCCCCACCACGACGAGCGCCACGTGGGCGTGGCGCGCGAGCGCCTCGACGATCGGCCGCTCGGACTCGACGAGCGGGCGGGAGAGGCGCTCGATCGGACGGCCCAGCTCCGCCGAGAGCCGGTCGAGCGTCCCGGCCGGCGCGACCGCCGTGTACTCCTCGGCGAAGACGACCGCGCTCGCCCGGAGCGCGTCGAGCCCGGCGCGGGAGAGGCCCCGCTCGTCGCCGAGCCCGAGCCCGACGAACCAGAGCTCGCCCATCGGTCCGCGCTCCGCCGGCTCAGCCCCGCACGGCGAGGACCGGGCACGGGGCGGCGCGGAACAGCTCCTCGAGGAACCGACGGGTGATGAGGGGCCCGGCGCTCTGGTCCGGGTCCTCCCCGACGATCACGAGCCCGAAGCGCTCGCGCGCGGCCGCGTCGAGGATCAGTCTCGGGAGCCGCTGGCGCCCGATGATCGGCCCCGGGAAGATCGAACGGCGCGGGGCGGAGGGGGCCCCGTCCGCCCGGTCCGCGCCGTCCCCCGCGGCGCTCGGCCGGCGACCGCGGATCCCGATCCCGAGGGGCACGACCGGGGCGTCCGGCACGTGGGCCGAGATCTCCGCGGCGAGCTGGGCCGCCGTCGGGGAGGGGTTCTCCCCGAGCGACGGGAGGAGGATCTTCGGGATGCGGTCCGTGACGAGCGCGAGGCGGTTGAGCACGACCACGTGGCAGCGGGCGTGGCGGAGGATCCCGCTCGCGGTGTGCCCGACGAACGGGTTATGGCTGCGTCGGTCGCCCGAGAGCGTGAGGAGGATCGCGTCGACCCCGTGGGACTCCGCGCTCTCGAGGATCTCGCCGGGCACGTCCGTCGCGGCGCGCACTTCGGGCTCGACCTTGACGTCGAGCGCGGCCCCGGCCTCGTGGGCGGGGACGACGATGTGCACGGATTGCCGCCACTCCCGGGTGACCTCGGGGAGCGTGATCGTGGGGATGACGTGGAGGATCCGGATCGTCCCGTCCGGGTCGAGCAGCCGCGCGGCGAACCGGACCAGCGGTTCGACCTCGGCGGGCTTCTGCACCGGAACGAGGATCTGCCGGTACATCGGTCACTTTCCGATCATCGGGAGCAGCGCGAGGTCGAGCTGGAGCACGTCCACGTACGGGACGCCGACGTACGGGACCGGCGGGTTCACGATGTGGGCGTTCACGAACGCCTGAAGGGTCGGGATCGAGAGGTTGGTGTGCGCGGAGACCCGGGGGATCTGGACGAGCACGGCCTCGGGCACGAGGTCGGGATCGATCGACGAGGCCGACGGCGCGACCCACCAGAACGGCAGCGTGGCGTTCACGGTGAAGTTGCCGTACTCCTTCATGTACTCGAGCGTTTCGTTGAGGAGCGCGTAGAGCCCCGGTTGCGTGGGCCCGGGCGGCGTCGGCGCGCCGCCCGTGAAATTGTAGTCGGTGAGCGACGGCCGCTCCCAGAACAGGTACGGGGCGTTCGTGTTCTGCGCCACGAGCGACGAGCCCGCGAGCGTGCCGTTGGGATAGTACAGGAGCGAGCCGTTGGCGGCGGCGGGGTCGATCAGCTGGGCGATGCCGGTCGTCACGAGCGGGTAGGCGAACCCGACGACGAGGACGGTGATCGCGAAGAGGACGACCGTCACCCGCACGTGCTGGCGGAGGGAGTGCGCGAGGGGCGGCGTCGGGGGCACCGCCGCGGGCGCGCGGCCCGACCCGGTCGCCGTCACAGGCCTCCGAGCGGCAGGACGTGGGCGACCGCGACCCCGGCGGCGTGGTAGAACGGGAAGCTCGAGATCCAGGCGAGGAGCAGGTAGATCAGCTTGATCCCGACGAACGCGCTCACGAGGCCCCCGAACCCGTAGACGAGGAGGTTGCGGCGCAGGAGATCGATCGCGGAGCGCGGGCGGAACGGGACGCCGATGAGGGCGAGCGGGATCAGGAACGGGATCACGACCCCGTTGAACAGGAGCGCGGAGAGCACCGCGAGCTGGGGGTTCGTGAGATCGAGGACGTTCATGATCGTGATCCCGGGGAGCGTCGCGACCCCGGAGGCGATGAAGATCGCCGGGATGATCGCGAAGTACTTCGCGACGTCGTTCGTGATCGAGAACGTCGTGAGCGCGCCCCGCGTGATCAGGAGCTGCTTACCGATCGAC
>JASHYU010000064.1 GCA_030042855.1 Thermoplasmata archaeon | reverse complement strand
TCCTGATGCACGGCGACCATCGCGAGGCGCTCCGCGACGCGCTCGAAGGTTTCGCCCGCGTGGTGCTCCCGGAGAACGGGAAGTCGTTCGACCTCTGAGCCGACTCGATCGCGGCCCTCCCACCGTCGAGCGCGGCCCGTCTCGGAGGTTCAGGTCTCGCTTTGGGCTTCGTTCAAGGTTCCCGCTTCGGTCGGCAGGCGGCCTCCATCCCGTGCCTCCGTCTCCGTCCGCTCCTCCCGGGCCCGACCACGGAGCGGGACCGGAGGGCCCAGGAAGTGGGTCGCAGGTTCCGCTCGCCTCCCCCCCGCGCACCGGGCGATCCCGCCGCTCCGGGCACGGCGGTGGAGCGCCCGCGGCCCCGCAAGAGCTCAGGACCCGCGGCTCCGGGATCGCCGCGCCACGGGTCGAGAAGGCCTCACGTCCGGTTCGGTCGGTTCCGCCTCCGGGGCGATTTCTGCGTCCGTGATCGACTCCTCCATCGGAGGCAGCTCGCCGGTGGGCTTCACGCGCGCCCGGATCTCGCGCAGCAGCTCGTCGATCCCCTCCCCGGTCACCGCGGAAACCTTCAGGTGGTCGGTCGATCGGCGCGCGAGGTCGCACTTCGTCTCGACGACCAGGATCGGTAGGCTGGGGAATTCCTCCCGCCAGCGCGCGAGCAACGACTCCTGCTCCTCGGCGGAGCGCTCGGCCCGATCGCTGGGGTCGATCACGAACAGCACCACCGTGGCGGCCTTGCCGACGGTCGTGGTCGCCTCCGTCTCCGCCGGATTCGACCGTCCGGCGCGCCCGAGAACCCCGGGCGTATCCACTACCTGGAGCCGGTCGAAGCCGAGATCGGCGTGGCCGACCGAGATCGCGAGGGTCGTGAACGGGTAGTCGGCGACCTTGGGGCGCGCGGAGGAGAGCCGAGCGACGAGCGACGACTTGCCCACGTTAGGAAAGCCGGCCACGACGAGCGTGGGCGCCCCGGACTCGAGATGGGGCCGGTCGCGCAGATACCGCTCGATCGCGCGGAGCGCCTCGAGGTCCGGATCGACCTCCCGCACGAAGCTCGCCAGCCGGCCGTAGAACGACTTCACCCGGACCCCGAGCGCCTCGGATCCCGAGGTGCGGTGGAGCGTCCGCTCCTCCTCCCGCGCGAGTCCGCGGATCCGCTCCTCCGCGCGGCGCACCCGCCGGAGCGCTCGATCGAGCGTCCCCTCACCGAACGGGCCGGCGATCAGCGCCCGCTCGAACTCCGTCAGCGGGGCCCGCACGAAGCGGCGGGTCTCCAGACGAAGGTGTCGAAGGACCGTCGCCGAGCTGCGGACCACCTTGAGCTCCGCGCGCAGGCGGTCGCGGGTCGCCTTGGTCTCGCCCCGGGGGGTGACCAGGGAGGCGCGGTGGAACGCGGCCTCGAGGATCTCGACCGAGGGCGGGGGGCGCCGCACGGAGCCGCGCCCCGGCGGGACTCTCGGACGCGCTCGCGGCATGGTGACTTCCGCTCCCGCCCCCGCCTCGGAAATCTCTGCCCCGTGGAACGGGCGAGGCAAGGTACTCGCCCCGGAGGAAGATAGCGTATGCCGGCACCGTCCGGAAGCCTCCCGGCCGGCTCGCGCCGACAGCACGCCTATATTGCCGCCCTCGCTCCGAGCGCCGAGGGACGACGGTGCCCCGGTGGATCTCCGACAACCCGGACGACGAAGCCTCGATGCTCGCCGCGCTCGGCATCGGCTCCGTGGACGAGCTCTTCACGGACGTGCCGAAGAAGGCCCGGATGGGACGTCTCGGGATCGGTCCGGGCCTCGACGAGCGCGAGGTCATCGCGCTCGTCGACAAGGTCCTGGCCCGGAACGAGACGTTGGACGAATTCGCGAGCTTCCTCGGAGGCCGCGTGGCCCCCCGCTTCATCCCGGCGGCGGTCGACGCGATCGTCTCCCGGAGCGAATTCTACACAGCCTACACGCCCTACCAGGCGGAAGCGAGCCAGGGGATCCTCCGGGCGCTCTTCGAGTTCCAGAGCCTCTGGGTCGAGCTCTCGGGTCTCGACGTGGCCAACGCGTCGCTCTACGACGGCGCGACCGCGGCCGGGGAGGCGCTCCTGCTCTGCCGCCGCGTCCACGAGGGGCACCGGTTCCTGGTGCCCGCCAGCCTCCCGTGGGAAGAGAAGAGCGTCCTCCACAACTACGCGACCGGGCCGAACCTCCGCGTCGAGGAGATCCCGTACGACGATCGGACCGGGGGCCTCGATCTCGACTTCCTGCGGCGCGCGGTCGCCACCGGCGACGTCTTCGGCGTCCTCGCCGACGTACCCAACGGGTTCGGACACCTCGATGAGGCCCTCCCCGAGCTCAAGCCGACGATCGGCGACGTGCCGCTCGTCATCTCGGCCGATCCCCTGGCCCTCACGGTCCTCGAGGCCCCGGGGGCGTACGGGGCGGACGTGGTGGTCGGCGAGGGTCAGGGCTTCGGGCTCACCCCCTCGTTCGGCGGACCGCTCCTCGGACTCTTCGCCTGCCGCCGCGAGCACGTCCGCTCGGCCCCCGGCCGGATCGTGGGGGCGACCTTGGACGCGGAGGGCCAGCGGGCCTACGCCCTGACGCTGGTGACCCGGGAGCAGCACATCCGGCGCTCCCGGGCGACGTCGAACATCTGCACGAATCAGTCGCTCATGGCGCTCGCGTTCGTCGTCTACGCGAGCACGGTCGGACCCCGCGGCCTCGCCCGGCTGCAGGCGTCGCTGGCGGAGAAGGCCCGGTCGCTCTCGGCCGCGCTCCGCGGGATCGATGGGCTGCGGGCACCGCGGTTCGCCGCGCCGCACCTCGGCGAGTTCGCGATCGAAGTCTCCCGGGGGACCGCCCCCGAGTTCCTCGCGCGGCTCGCTCGGCAGCGCGTGCTCGGAGGCCATTCCCTTGCGGACCCGCGTCCCGGGGCGACCTCGTCGGCCGAGCGGATCCTGGTCGCGACGAACGAGTGGGTCGGCGATCGCGAGATCCAGAAGTACGCGACGGCGGCGCGGTCGGCCCTCGGCGCTCCGGGGGAGGGCGCGGCATGACCTACCGGCAGGCGCGCTGGGACGAGCCGGACCTCTGGGACCTCGTCCCCGCCCGACCGGGCGAAGCGCCGCCCGAGATCCCCGGCGTGCCGGAACGACTCCGGCGGAAGGAGTTCGTGCGCTGGCCCGAGCTTTCGGAGCTCGAGGTGATCCGCCATTACACCAGGCTCTCCCAGATGAACTTCGGCATCGACAGCGGGCCCTACCCCCTCGGCTCGTGCACGATGAAGTACAACCCGAAGGTCTCGGAGCTGCTCGCCCGGCGGAACGGGGCGGCGAACGTGCACCCGTATCAGCCCGAGTCGACGGTGCAGGGCTCGCTCGAGGTCCTCTGGCGGCTCGAGAAGATCCTCACCAAGGTGACGGGGATGCCCGAGGTCTCGCTCCAGGCGGCGGCCGGAGCGCACGGCGAATACGCCTCGCTCCTGATGGTCCGCGCGTACTTCCGGGACCGCGGCGAGTCCGAGCAGCGGACCGAGGTCCTCCTGCCCGACACCGCCCACGGCACGAACCCGGCGTCCGCCGCGATGGCCGGCTACACGACGCGCGAGATCGTCTCGAAGGACGGGTGCGTCGATCTGGCGGCGCTCCGCGCCGCCGTCTCGAACCGGACGGCCTGCTTCATGCTCACGAACCCCAACACCGCGGGCCTCTTCGAGAGCGAGATCCTCGAGATCGCGAAGACGGTCCACGACGCGGGCGGGATGCTGTACTACGACGGCGCGAACCTCAACGCGATCCTCGGGATCACGAACCCGGGCCGCATGGGGTTCGACGTCGCCCACCTCAACCTCCACAAGACCTTCGCGACGCCGCACGGCGGCGGCGGACCGGGCGCGGGAGTGATCGCCGCCGGCTCCGCGCTGGCCCCGTACCTCCCCGTTCCGCGGATCGTGAAGGAGGGCCGGAGGTACCGGCTCGACTACGATCGGCCGAAGTCGATCGGCAAGATCAAGACCGGGTA
>JASHYU010000006.1 GCA_030042855.1 Thermoplasmata archaeon | reverse complement strand
GAGCGCGAGGGACGGGCGGCGATCCTCACGCTGGACCACCCTCCGGTCAACGTGCTGTCCCGGGCGGTGCTCGACGAGCTCAGCGGAAAGCTCGAGGAGGCCGAGCGCGACCCGGAGGTCCGCACGGTGATCCTCGCGAGCGCCTCGGAGCGGGCGTTCGCCGCGGGGGCGGACATCCGCGAGATGGCGCCGATGGGGCCCGCCGAGGCGCGCGCGCACGGCGCGCGGGGCCAGGGCGTGACGCGTCGGATCGAGCGCCTTCCCCTGCCGGTCATCGCGGCGGTGCACGGCGTTTGCCTCGGGGGCGGGTGTGAGATCGCCCTCGCGTGCGACTTCCTCATCGCGAGCGAGGACGCCACGTTCGGCCAGCCCGAAGTGAACCTCGGGGTGATGCCGGGCTGGGGCGGTACCCGCCGCCTCCCTCGTCGGATCGGTCCCGCGGCCGCGCGGCGATGGATCCTGACCGGTCGGTCCGTGCCGGCGCGCGAGGCCCATCTCGCCGGCCTGGTGCACGAGGTGGTGCCCCGGTCGGAGCTCCGTTCGAGCGCCCTGAACCTCGCCCGGGAACTTGCCGAAAAGCCTCCGGTCGCGCTCGCGGCCGCCAAGTACGCCCTCGTGAACGCGATCGATCCCGCGATCGACGTGGGACTGGCCTACGAGCTCGACCTGTGGGCGCGGCTCTTCGGGACCCCCGGTCAACGGGAGGGCATGCGGGCCTTCCTGGAGAAGCGATCCCTTGGCGACGCCGGTCAGGACGATTGGGAAAGGGTCTCCGAGGGATTCCCATGGCACGGCTCGCGCAACGGCGGGGCCGGCGGAAGACGGAAGAAGCACGACGTGTCCAGCGACTCCTAGCGTGCCGCGGTGGCTCAGCTGGTAGAGCGGCTCCTTGGTAAGGAGCAGGTCGAGGGTTCAAACCCCTCCCGCGGCTGACTTCGCTCGAGTCAGCACCGGCCACCCTCGCTGGAGGGCCCGCGTCCCCGTTCCACCGACCCGGCCGAGCCCCCCACCCTCGTTCGAAAGGTCGGAGGCGCGAGGGCTCCGCGCACCCGCGCTCGACGTACGGCGGACCCCCGTGCGTTGGGTCGTCGCGAGACCCGCGCACGGGACTCGAAAATCTCCGGCCGCGCGGGACCGAAGTCCGCGATCCTCCTCCTACGTCGACCGGTCGCCGGTCGTCGTGCGCCGGTCCGCGGAGGCCGAGGTCAGTTGTCGCAGTATCCCGTGATACTCTTCCGTGGAGATCTCGCCGTGAGCGAACCGACGACCGGCCATCAGACGCTCATACTCTACCCGCGTGATCTCTCCTCGTTGGAACCGCTTCCACGCGACCCGTTCCTCGAGATCCGACAGACGGCGGGTTCGATCCGGGTCGCCCACCGGATGGCCTCGGGCGCGCCAGAGGTTCGAGGCTAGACCGCTCCCCGGTGCGAGGCGCAGGGCCGCGTACCAGAAGATCAGCAGGGCCGCCCATCCGGCGAGGACCAGCCCGAAGAGAACGACTCGGGCCCCGGGCGGGAGGCTTCCAGTTTGAGCGGCCGATCGCTGACCCTCGAGCAAAAAGACGAGAGCGAGGACGGCCGAAGAAGCGCCCAGGGTGACCGTGAAGAGGATCCAACCCGGTACTCGAGGTCCGGGCCGGATCGGGGGTCGGGAGAGGTCGATCAACGGCCCTCTTCGTAGGCGCCAAGACTACTTGCCTCCATCCGGGAAATCCCGCCCCTTCGGGAGTCTCCCCGGGGCGACGTCCGGAGGGATTCGAACCCCGGGGAACTGCGCTCCGGCGGCGGGCCGTCCTCGACGCGGGTCCGCCGACGCCGGGCCTCGAGACTCGAGCGGCTTACCCGCGGGTCCGATCTCGCCGGACCCTCGGGCGCGAGGCCGACACCCGCCGGACGACGGCCCACCGTCGCTTCGCGATCTTCCGCGTCCTCGTGAATCCCGCTTTCTCGAACATTCCGAGGGTCCCACTGCAAAGGAACGAGTTCGAGGTCCGTTCGTCGGAGTAGTCCTCGGGATACCCCTCCACCGTACCTCCTCCGCTGTCCGCAATGTATCGGACCGCCTCGCGCAGGGCGAAGGTCGCCACCCCCTCGCCTCTTCGCTCGCGGTCGATGAAGAAGCACGTGACACGCCAATCGGGGAGCCTCCCGAGGCCGGCCTCGTACTCCTTCCGGCTTCGGAGGTTGGGAAGCGCGGCGGTCGGCCCGAACTGACACCAACCGATCGCATCGGGGCCGTCGAGGACGAGGGCCGCGTGAGCCCGTCCCTCGCGGACGCGGGCCTCCTTGAGTTCGCGATACCGGCCGGCCCATTGACGGTTCTCGCCCGGTTCGAGATGAAAGGAGATGCACCAGCATCCTCCGAAAATGCTGTCGTGCTACTCCACGAGGCGGGCGAACGCCGGCCAGGTGGCCGGCGAGAGCGGGGCCGAGGCGAGGGGCATGGGGAGCCGGATCGAAGGCCCGCGGACGGGCTACGAGAGGATATCTCTCCCGGCGGAGGCCGCGAGCCGGAACGGTCGGGGCCCCCCCTCCGACGACCGAGGTTCTCGACTCGGCCGGACCGTCGTCGATCGCCAGGAGGGCCGTTCCGCGAGCGACCGTTCCGCCCCGACCCGGCCTTCGAACCGTAGGGGCTCGCGTTCCGAGAGAATCATCTGGCCGGGCCCCATGGCGGGTCCATGAGCGAACCCCGGCGCCGCCGCGCCAGGGTGACCGGGGTCGGCGGAGTCTTCCTCAAGTCGCGGTCGCCCGTGAGATTGGCGGCTTGGTACCGCAAGCACTTGGGCCTCGAGATTTCGCCTCGCGGGCAGGTCGCGACCTGGGATTGGCGCGTCATGCGTGATCCCCGCCGCATCGGGAGCACGCTCTGGGCGGCGCTCGGCGCCCGGGAACGCGCGTGGGGGCCCGGGCGCC
>JASHYU010000063.1 GCA_030042855.1 Thermoplasmata archaeon | reverse complement strand
TCGCCTCGCTGAGTTGACGTATCCCCCATCCCACCCGTGGCACGGGCGGCCGGGGGTTGTGTTTGGTTATGTCATCCGCGACGGCAGTGGGGTCGTCCTTGTCGACACGGGACTCGGATCCCCTCACCCCGACGTCGATCCGTACTACCATCCGGTGCGAACGGACTTGCTGTCCGCCCTCCATCAGCACGGAATTCGACCGAATGCGGTCTCGGCGATCATCTGTACCCATCTCCACTTCGACCACTGCGGCGGCAACCCCGCCTTCCCGGGAGTGCCGATCTTCGTTCAGAGTTCGGAGAAGGAGGCTGCGAAGGGAGAGGGCTACACCGTGCCCGAACTGATTGAGTTCCCCGGGGCCCGGTACGAGTTGAGGTCAGGCGATTTCTCCGTGGCCGACGGTATCGACGTGCTGGGTACTCCCGGCCACACTCCCGGACATCAATCTGTTCTGGTGCGGGAGAAGAAGGGCCCGGTCCTCATCGCGGGTCACGCTGTCGGCTCGGCCGCGGAATGGGAGCGGAAGGAGCCCCCATCGGAGACCAGCCGGAGGGCGATCCTTTCCGCCGAACGACTCAGAAAACTCGAACCGCGAAGGGTGTACTTTAGCCATGACGAAGCGACGTTCAGTTCCCATTCCCGGTAGGGTTGTGCCGAACTGCTTCGGCTGACCGGGAGGGTTTGCAAACCTGCCATCCAGACACCCCCCTCGGTCAAACCGCGAGGATGGGCTGGAGAGCAGAGCGCGGAGCCGTCAGCATTGATTCGAGCGAGTTCACGTGGGTCGGCTCGCCGATCCCCGCTCCGCGACGTCGGTCGTTTCCTCAGGAGTCAAGGGAATCGTCCCGGCGTAGACCCGACCCGTCCGGTTCGCATCCCGCCGGGAGCATACCCAACACGGTCGAGTGCCGCTGTCCGGGGAATCCACTCTCCGGGACCTCTAGGGCAAGTTGACCCCAAGCACCTTTTCGCGGACGCTCGGAACTCCCCACTTCCCTCCCGCACCGTGCCCCACCCGCGACCGATCCAGCGCAGGACTCCCTCCCGTCCCTATGGCTCCCGGCGCTGGCCCATGGGCGTTCGCTGACCGCGGTCGCTCGGAGCAGGGTTCGACGCTTCCGGTCACCTTGGAGCGAGCGAGCTTCGCCCGGTCCGACGAAATGGGACCCGCCCCCTTCAGATCGAATCGATGAGCCCATCGCATTCGTCTCGCAGCAGGGGATGCCCCGGTCGGATGAGGCCGGCATCCCAGGTCGGGTCCGCGTCGGCCATATCGGGTTCACCCTTCGGATGCGTCCTCTCGGGGCGCTCCGGGCGCGCGTCGAGGCGATCGATCCTCGCGTCCCGAAGGGCCAGCTGAAGGAGGACATCGATCTCGGTCCCGATCCGAGCCAGCTCCTCGAACAAATGTCCCTCCGACGGGTGCTCGGTCCGGGAGCGCAGCTGCTTACGGGCTGCGACCAACGGCGCGGACGAACGGATCATCACCGACTCGGCCGCCCGAAGGTGCTCTTCGACCGTGCTGCGCGCGATTCCGAGCTGCCGAGCGATATCTCGAACCTTCGATCTTCGGGGCATCTCGTAGTACCCCAGACGAACTGCTTCCAACAGGATGGTCGACTGACGAGACGTGAGACCGTCCGCCGCCTCGAGCGGTCGGTCGATATGCGCGAGAACCCTCTCGGGGTCGGTCCTCCGCTTGCGCACGAGGCGGGCGTCGTGGGATGCTACGCTCCAGCCGAGCGGCGAAACCTCCCCGAAACTGACCAGCCTGACCGTGAGTCGCCCGCCGCACCACCGGAGCGGGGGGAGGATGCGGGTACCGCCCTGGCCCAGGCTTTCCACGAATCGCTGCTCCACCGCGCTCGGAACGTAGAGGTAGGTCGAGGTCCCCTCGGTGGACTCGCCGAAGTCGGACTCGGCCGAGGACGATGCCGGAGGGACGGGCGGCCCCCGAATCGCCCTTTTGCAGCTCACGAGCCACTGCCTGGAAAGAGGCCGGACCTCCCACTGAACGGTGGGGCTCCTGGCCGAAAGCCGCTGAAACCCTCCCGGCGGCTTCATCGTGAAATCCAGGACGTACATCTCCATAATCGATGCCCCGCTTCGACAGCAGAAGAACCTTGGGCCGCCCCGGGTCGGCCCATGCGCAGGTTCCATCCGTGGATTCGCCGGAGCTGCGCCCGGAGGAGGTCCGCGCCGCGACGGACTCGAGGTGGGTGGACCTGGGGAGGGCTACTCCGAAACCCGACACTCGACGAACGTTAGCTCATGGGAGGAGGCGCCCTCGCCGTAGCGACCATGCCGGCGATGATCGAGGGCCTCGAGGCGGTGACCGTCCACGTCCGAGACCTCCAGCAAGCACAGAGGTTCTATGCCGACGTTCTCGGCCTGAACGAGCTCCAATTCGACGGGAAGGCGGGCCGTGCCGTGTACGCGATTCCCGGCACCGCGACGGTCCTTCTGATGCATGTCTACGATCCCGCGGAGGGCGGACGCGAACCCGGGACCGTCTCGGGGGTCGTGTTCTCGCACCACGATCCCGCCGTCGCGTGCGCCGAGATCGCTCGACGCGGCGGCCGGGTGGTCGAGCCGCCGCGCACGTTGAACCGTCCGGGGTCCACGACGACCCGCTCGGTCATCGCCGACCCGGACGGAAATGAGTTCATCCTGAGGTCGCCGCCGAGGCCGACGAGCTAGCGTCGAGTCGAGCTGCCCCCCGCCCTCGGCAGCGGCCGTGTGTACCGCGCGCGAATCCGAGGTGCCGAGCCATCTCTCGAATCCTCGGCTTCCGAGGCATCTCGTAGTACCCCGGACGAACCGCCCTCACGAGGATAGCCTCCCGTGGGTGGCCAATGCCCGAGAGGGTCCGGCCGAGGCTGCGGGCGCTGGGGATTTTCGGACTTCCCTACCTTCCTCCTCAATCACCCCTACGACCGGTGCACGAGACTCCTTGCGGCACGCGATCGGCTGAACTGGCCCAGACCGATTGGCTTCGACGGTCGCCGGCCCTGGAACTACGCCGACGTGGCGTTCCGTCGTTCTCGGCACTGCGTTGCTCGCCCTCCGACTCCCGCGCAGCGAGGACGACGCGATCGAGAAGATCGAGACCGTGTCGTCCCGTGAAGAGTCGATGGAACGGAAGTCAGTAGCCCTTCCCCGGGGAGGGAGGAATCGGCTGGTGGAGCAGCTCGAGGAGGCAGATCCAGTTCCCATCGGGATCCTTCACGAACGCCAGACGAACGCGGTCCGGCTCTTCGTAGGCCGCCGACGCGCCCGCGCTCTCTACACCCGACCGCCGGAGTTTCTCCATGAACTGGGGGAGGTTCGCCACGCGAACTCCGATGCAATCCAGCCCTTCGCCCGGCTGGTAGGGGACGGCGAACTCGGAGCCCGGCGGATACCAATTCAGCTCGAGCTTCTGTCCGGACCACGGGTCTTGGAGGAGAACAAAGGAACCCCGCCCCTGCGCGGATAGGTCTCCTCGAAAGACTTCGGTGAGCCCAAAGAGCTCGGTGTAGAATCTCAGCGATCGGTCGAGGTCCGTGACCCGGATTCCCGTGTAGCTCAGGTACTTCTCGACCGCGGTCGCCATGTCGCCGTCCACGCTGCCCGTGAATAAGGGAGCGCTACCGCGCCGGGTCGGGTAGGCCGCGTTGAGCGCTCACGCACCCAGGATCGGGGAACGCGTCGGTTCGACGTTGTCACGGTCGACCGGTTGACGAACCATCCGCCGGAAGCCGGCCCGTTGGTGGCATTCCCGAACGACTCGCTCACCAGGGTCGGTCCGCGCGGGTCGCTGACGGGTTACGAACTCCGGGCCGGAAGTTCCCGGTACGAATCCGCCCGCGGCAGGGCGCGCTGAGCGGCGTCGAGCTCGGCGGACGGGGCCCTCGGCCGGCGACTCTCGAGGTCGAGCCACAGTCCTTCCGACGTGACGACCGCTGCGACCTGGCCCGTCGCGTCACGGAAGGTGTGCTGAACGGAGAAGCGGATCCCATCGGAGGAGATCCCCGTGACCTGGAGGTCCACGGTGAACTCGTCTTGGAACCGGAGCTCCCTGCGATAGATGATCTCCTCTCGAAGGACGACCGGACCGATGCGCTCGATTGCAAACCGTCGTCCCGGAAATCCGCACCGCTCGAAGTACTCGAACCGGGCATCGGTCGCCCGGCCGAGGAACGCCACGTTCGCCATGTGGTGGTTGGCGTCCAGGTCTCCCCAGCGGACCTTGAACCGTACCGGTGCGGCGGGGGATGGGGGACTCACGCACCCACGCGGAGACGTGACTCGGGATGAGGACCGAAGAGTCGGGACTCGCTCGCTCGGGCCGAACTAGGGCGAGGCAGTTCGGTCGACCGCCAGCTTCCCGTCCTTCCAGATCTGGAGGATCCTTTCGGGTTCGCCGAGTACCTGGATCCGCTGGAGCGGGTCCTCCTGCACGGCGATCACATCGGCGACGAACCCCGACCGAAGCTGCCCGGACCTGGGCGCTTGCGGACCGAGCGTCCGCGGGCCGTTGGCCGTACCGGCCCGGATGGCTTCCAACGGGGTCATGCCGACCTCCTCGACCATGTAGGCGAACTCGCGACCGTTGCCCCCCCAGTTCGCCGGCGCTTCGTCGCGGGAGACACCGATGTCCGTGCCCAGGGCGAACGGAATCTTCCTACGGTGCGCGGTTCGCACGGCCTCCCGTACGTGCTGGCTCACGGTCTTCGCCTTCTCGACCATGATATCGGGAAGCCCCGAATCCTTCAGCGACGGACGCGCCTCGTACTTCAGCGTCAACGTCGGACAGAGCAGCGCTCCCTTCTCGATCATCAGCTCGGCGGCCTCCTCGTCCAGGAAGGTGCCGTGCTCGATCGTCTTCACCCCGGCCCTCAACGCGGCCATGATGCCCGCCTTCCCGTGACAGTGGGCCGCCACGAGTCGCTCGGCTCGGGCCGCCTCCTCGACGATCGCCCGAAGTTCTTCGTCCGAGAACTGTTGGTGATGCGGGTCGTCGAGGTCGCTCAACACCCCACCGGAGGCGCAGACCTTGACCACCGACGCGCCGAGCCGGAGCACCTTGCGGACCGCGGCCAGGCAGTCGGGTATCCCGTCACAGGGTCCGGGAACTTCCCGAAGGTTGCTCCAAAAGTGGACAAACTCGATCGGGAACGCGTGCAGGTCTCCGTGACCTCCCGTCGTGCTGAGGACCGTGCCGGAGGCGTAGATGTGCGGTCCCGGGATCGACCCCTCGTTCACCGCGCGGCTGAGGTAGATTCCCTGTCCTCCGAGTTCGCGGATCGACGTGAATCCCGCCCGCAGAACCCGCTCAGCGTCCTTGACCGAGCGGATGAGGCTGACCGAGTTCGAGGTGTAGACCTGCTCCTGGATCGAGAGAGAGCGCAACCCCGCGAAGTGAGTGTGGCAGTCCCACAGGCCCGGCATGACCACGGGCACCGACACGGTGACCTCCGACGCGTCCGGCCGAGGGGCGCCCTCGATCGGCCCGGCGTACCGAATGGTCGGGCCGTCGATCACCACGCAACCGTTCCGGAGGGGTTCGTCCGCCCCCGGGATCAGTAGGTCCGCCT
>JASHYU010000062.1 GCA_030042855.1 Thermoplasmata archaeon | reverse complement strand
GCCGTTTTCGATCGCCTTTACTCACGGCATCTCGGTTGATTTCTTGTCCTCCCCCTACTAGAATGCTTTACTTCGGGGGGTTCCCCTTCCTTGCGGAATGTCCCTTGCGGGACCGGAGTTCCGATTCGGTGATCGGTGGATCACGGGTTCCTTGCGCCTACCCACCGCATATCGCAGCTTGGCACGACCTTCATCGGCGCCCGAGCCCAGCCATTCCCCAACTGACAGGAGTCAGCTACACTGATTGCACTCGACAAGCGTCCAGAACGCGTGTGATCGGCGTCATCGGTCCCCCCGCCGGCACGGCGAAGGGACCCTCGCCCTTCCCCGGAGAGGCCCCGGCCTCTGCGGGTGCATGTGCCGACCGAACAGCAGCGCCGTGGCGCGGCCTCGCTTGCAGGGGTGCGGACTTATTTAACCCCGGCGACCGCGACGGCCCGCGCCCCCCCCGGGGTCGGCGGGGCCCCACGGGCGGACCGATCCGACGCTAAAGGCGCCGGGTCGCGAGGAAGTTCTGACGGTGATGCGGGCCCTCGTACCGCGCGGCCGCGAACCGGCAGAGCCCGTCCGAGTTCGGCTCGCAGCTCCCGCAGTTGCGCTCCACCGGCACGGGCGCGCGGACCCGGTCCTCCCGGATCTGCCGGAGCACGACCCGGAGCCACTGCTCCTCGGCCTGGTCGTACGGGATCCGGACCCAGCCCTCGCGGGCCCCGCCGCCGGCCGCATCGCCGTAGAGGATGAGACCGTGCGTCGGCCGTCGTCCGAAGGCCGCGTGGACGAGCCGGCACTCGGCGATCGCCTGCACCGTGTCGAAGAGGCGCCCGTGGGCCTCGTGGTAGCCGATGAACAGGTGGGTCGTCTTGTACTCGAGCGGCACGAGGTCTCCGGAACCGCGCTCGATCACGAGATCCGGTCGACCCGAGAGGCCGAACTCGGGGTCGATCAGGTTGCCGGCGCCGTTCGTGAACCGCGGATCCCGCTGCACCCGCTCCGGCGGGAACAGCATCGGCAGGTCGTCCTCGTCGGCGTCCTCGTAGACGACCCGGTCGCCGCCGTCCACGTCGAGGCGACCCTCGTTCACCTCCAGGCGGCCCAAGGGGGGCGCGAACATCGGGGAGTGGCGCAGGGGTATCACGTCGGCCGGCGCGTGCGGGGACGGCGGGACCCGTCCGAGCGTACGCGCGCGGCGCTGCCAGTGCAGCTCCATCTCGTGGGGGCAGTGGAAGTACGTGACGAGGTCGTGCGGGGTCAGGTGCTCCAGGGTCGGCGCGGCGGTCGTGGGCGCGAGCATCGACGACCCCGCCCGCGTGCCGGGGTATCAAACTACGGCTCGACCCGCACGCGACGAGCGCCGGTCTACGCCCCGAGCGCGCGGCGCACCGCCCGGACGTCGTCCGGTCCGACGCGGTACCGTCCGAGCAGCGCCTCCAGCAGTTCGTGATCGATCCCGTACTGCCGCAACCACGGCCCGAAGCTCCGCACGCGCTCGTGCCGTCCCCGCGAGGCGTCGCGCACGAGCGTGTACTCCGGCCGGGGCACGAGGAGCCGTCGTCCCCCGCGCTCGGCGGTCACCATCCGCGGGCCGTCGGGCGTCGCGCCCCAGGCGTCGATCGCCCGGGGCGGCTCGAGCGGGACCGCCCACTCGACGAGGGCCCCGGCCTTGAACGAGCCCACGAACGCCCGGGCCCCCCGGACGATCCCGAGACCGGGCCAGTCGGTCGTGGCCGTCGGCTCGACGAGGTACGCTCGGAGAGCGGTCCCCACCGCGTCGACGCCCGATCGTCGGACGAAGAGATCGACATCGCCGGGCGCCACGGGCGCCCCGAGCAGCCACGCCGCGGTCGAGCCGGAGAAGAACCAGTCCGCCGCGGCCAGCTCGGGGACCGCCGAGAGCCGCGCGAGGATCTCGTCGACCGCCGCGTCGATCGCGACCGGGGCGCTCGCGTACTGCTGGGCGAGCCTCGCTTCGAGGACGAACCGCCCGCGGTTGTACGCCGCGCGCACGCCGGGGGCCTCCGAGAGCTCGAGCCGGAACCTCCGGTGCCAGCAGCGGGGCCCGCCGAACATGCAGGGAGCGGGGGGATGGACGTAGCCGAAGGCATCGAGCGGACCGGCCGGGGGCCCTCCGGCGTCCGAGCCGCCGTCCTGGGCATGGAAAGTGAACGTGCTCGTCTCGGCCTCGGTCTCGAACGACAGCTGGTGCAGGAACCCTCCGCCGAGATCGGGCCCCGAGAGCATCTGAACAGCCACCGGCGGCTCCGGTCGGGAGGTCGCGCCGATCGGATCAGGTCGCGGGCGGCGCGGGGACGAGGCCGGTCGGCAACGGGATCGGTCCGACCTTCACGTCCACCCGTTCGCCGACCCGCCGCGCGCTCAGGTAGGCGCCGCCGGGGAGCGACTTCCATACCCCGGGCTCGCGGTCGAACGGCTCGCTCCCGACCACGACCCGGTGGGGGTGGGCCTGGTAGGTCATCTCGTAGTACCTCCGCTTCGTGTCGAAGAGCCCCGAGCCGTGGTCGCCCGTCCACAGGCAGAACGCCCACAGTTCGTCCGGGCCACGAGAGAACAGAACGTTCAGCCCCGAGAAGGGGGGAATGGCCGGTCGGCCCATCCCTTCCCACACTCGGACGAGGTCCTCGACCGTGTGCGCGAAGCCCCGGAGCGGGTCCTGGATCTCCGACGTGTTCCGCACGAGCAGCCAGAACAGCACCTCGCTGTCGTTCACGCCCCGGACCCGAGGCTCGTACACGCCGAGCATCGGCCGGGTCTCGGTCGGGAACGAGATCGCGCCGTTGTGCTCGAACAGGATCGTGTGGGCCTCGAACGGTTGGGAGTTCTCGAGGCCGATCAGTTGGGCGGCGGGCAGGTGGAGCGGATTGCTGGCGTGCCGCAGATGCCCGAAGACGAGGGGCCCGTCCGCGTCGCGCGCCGCCGCGAGGTATCGGTCCCGTTCCGCTTCGGCGCTCGCGCGGCCGGTCCCCTTTTCGACCCGGGCCCGGCCTCCGTCCTCGAACCAGGCGATCCCCCACCCGTCGTTCTGGGCTGTCTCGGGGGACACGTTCGATTGCGCGAGCAGGGACCGATCGGAACGGACGAGCCACGGCTCCGCGGACTCTTCGCGGGCGGACAAGAGGCCAAACATCCGGCACATCAGGGGCGGGGACGCCCGGACGGTAGATAACGCCCTGCGGGCGGGGTCACCCCCTCACCTCCGCTTCCGCAACCCCTTTTAAGCCGACCACGACTAGAACCGGCGGCACGACGGCGATGGTCGCGATCGAGGTCACACCCTCCGCACGGGACCAGGTCCTGAAGATCATGGAGAAGCAGGGCAAGCCCGGCTCGGCGCTCCGGCTGTACGTCCAGGGCGGCGGGTGCTCGGGTCTCACGTACGGGATGTCGTTCGACAAGCAGGAGACGGGCGACGAGGTCGCGTTCCGGGACGGACCTCTCCTGGTCGTGGTCGACAAGGCGAGCGCCCCGCTCCTCGAGGGCGTGAAGGTCGACTTCCTGTTGGGGCTCGAGGCGTCGGGGTTCAAGATCTCGAACCCGAACGCGACGCACACCTGCTCGTGCGGGAAATCGTTCTCGGCGTGAGCGGGGTCGCGCCGAGCGCGAACGCGGAGCTATATACCCGCCGGGTACATGCTTCTCGGGGTAGTCAAGGAGGGCCCCCGTCATGAGCGATAGTGTAGCAATGCAACTCGAAGTCACCAAGGAAGCGCAGGACCAGGTCCGGGATCTGATCAAGTCGCAGAAGCCCGGTATGGCGGTCCGCGTCTATCTCCAGTCCGGGGGCGGCGGCGGCGGCTGTGGCAGCGGCTGCGGCTCGGGCGGAGGCAGCTGCGGCTGCGGATCGGGAGGCGGGGGCGGACCGGCGTTCGGCATGGCGTTCGACAAGCCGAGGAACGGCGACCGCGTCGTCCAGATCGACGGCTTCTCGATCGTGGTCGACGATCTCAGCGCCGAGCTCCTGAACGGCGCGAAGATCGACTACGTCCAGGACCTGAACGCCTCCGGTTTCAAGATCACCGCGCCGAACGCTCCCACGGGCCCCGAAACGGGTTCCGGGGGCGGCGGCTGCGGGTGCGGCTCCGGTGGGTGCGGCTGCGGGTAGCCCCGGCCGGTCCAACCTTTTCCCCGTTGGTTCCGGTTCGTTCGGGTCGTCCGGCTGGCCTCACCGCTCGGCGAGGGCCTGCGACGCCGGGCTGTAGCGTTCCCCGACGGCGGAACCCTTCGGGATCGTCGTTTCGATCCGGGCGAGGTCCGCGGCGGTGAGCTTGAGCGCCACCGCGGCGGCGTTCTCTTCCAGGTACTTCGTCCGCTTCGTCCCCGGGATGGGGACGATCTCCTCGCCCTGGGCGAGGACCCAGGCGAGCGCGAGCTGGGCCGGGGTGCACCCCTTCTCCTGCGCCACCTCCGTCAGGCGATCGACCTGGGCGAGGTTGCGCTCGAGGTTCCCCGCCTGGAACCGGGGGACGCCCCGACGGAAGTCCTCGGGAGGGAGCGCGTCGAGCGATCGGATCGTGCCCGAGAGCACCCCCCGACCGAGCGGGCTGAACGGCACGAACCCCACGCCGAGCTCGCGGCACGCCGGGAGCACGACCTCCTCGGGGTTCCGCGTCCAGAGCGAGTACTCGCTCTGGACGGCCGTGATCGGATGGACCTTCTGGGCCCGGGCGAGCGTCCGCCCGTTCACTTCGGACAGGCCGAGGAACCGCACCTTCCCCTCCTCGACGAGACCGGCCATCGCCCGGACGCTCTCCTCGATCGGGACCTTCGGATCGACCCGGTGGAGGTAGTAGAGATCGATCGTCGCGACGCCGAGCCGGCGCCGGCTCGCGTCGCACGCGGAGCGGATGTGCTCCGGACTCCCGTCGATCGTCCCCGGACCGGGTCCCGACGCC
>JASHYU010000061.1 GCA_030042855.1 Thermoplasmata archaeon | reverse complement strand
GTCCCCGCCCGGCACGGTGACCATGTCGATGCAGATGTCCGGGCACGAGAACGCGCAGAGGTTGCAGCTGATGCACGTCGCGATGTTCAGCGCGTGGACCCCGCGGTAGTTGTCCCAGACCCGTCCGACGCCGAAGGGCTTGCCCGAGGCGACCTCGAGCCGGTCGCGGAACTTCGGGTCCTCGAGCCGCTCGTAGGGGTAGACGATCGTCGACGGCCGGACCAGGCTCTTCGAGAACTGCCGGGCGGCGGTCGCCATCGGGCGCGCGACCCAGAGGATCGGGTTGTCGCGGGGCTTCTCGTCGCTCGCGTCCGGGGTCGCCATGTTACCGTCCTCCCACTAGCCCCCCGCGGACGGGAGACATCCGAACACCGGGAGGCACTTCACGATGACGAGCGCGGCGGCGAGGAAGACCGCGAGGAGGCTCAGGGGGATCATTCGGTTCCAGCCGACCCGCAGCAGCTGGTCGGTCCGTACGCGGGGGAGCGACGCGCGGATCCAGACGAAGACCCCGAACACGAGGTAGGTCTTGATCATGAACCAGACGATCCCCGCGATCGGGAACGAGGTCGCCGCGCTGGGGACCCAGGACGGCATCGTCCAGCCGCCGAGGAAGAGGAGGACGACGAGGATGCTGCCGACCAGGGCGCGGAGGTAGTCGGCGAGCATGAAGAAGGCGAAGAGCATGCCCCCGTACTCGGTGTTCCACCCCTCGACGAGCTCGGCCTCGGCCTCGGGCAGGTCGAACGGGATCCGCTCCATCTCGGCGAGCATCGCCGCGACGAAGACGATCAGCGCGACGAAGAGCGGCCCCCAGTACCAGTAGTTCCGCTGCTCGGTGACGATCGTGGTGAGGCTGAAGGTCCCCGAGACGATCACGACCGCCACGACCGCGAGGAGGAGCGGCACCTCGTAGGCGATCATCTGGGCCGCCGAGCGCATCCCGCCCATCAGCGAGTACTTGTTATTGCTCGACCAGGCGCTCACGAAGATGAAGAGCGGGGCGAACGAGAAGATCGCGAGCGCGAGGAGGAGGCTGAGCGGGAGCGCACCCGAGTTCCACCCGGTCGAGATCGGGAGGATCCCGAAGATGACCATCGAGGTCACCATGTACGCGGTCGGGCCGGTCAGGAAGCCGAGCGGATCCGCCTCGCGCGGCCGGACCGTGTCCTTGCGGAAGAGCTTGAAGCCGTCGGCGAAGTTCTGGAGCAGGCCCGCGTAGCCGACGTGCATGGCGCCGCGGCGGTCCATGAAGCGGCCGAGCAGCTTGCGCTCCCACCAGATGAGCAGGATCGTGTTGAGCATGCTCGCGGCGAGGAGGATCACTCCGAAGATCAGGACCGAGAGCCCGGTGACGACGTCGGGGCTCGTGATCGCCGCGCGCGCGGCGCCCGGGAGGACCGAGCCGATCCCGCCCAGGATCGCGCTCCCGAGGTCGTAGGAGACCGAGTAGAGGGTGATCGTCGACACGGCCCGGCCCTCCCCTAGCGGTCGACCTCGCCGACGCAGACGTCGACGCTACCCATGATCGGGGGGATGTCCGCGACGTGGTACCCGACCAGGTACTGGCGCGCCGCGCTGATGTTCGCGAACACCGGGGAGCGGAACTTCACGCGGTACGGGTGCTCCCCGCCCTCGTTCACCACGTAGGCCTGCGCCTCCCCGTGGGGCTCCTCGACCGAGGAGAACCCGACGCCCTTCGGGTAGTGGCGCTTGAGGAGGTAGCCTTCCTTCCCGACCGGGGCGTACGGCGCGCCCAGCCAGCGCGGCAGCCGCTCCGCCAGCACCGGTCCCGGATGCCGGTCGAGCCAGTCGAGGACCTGCCGCAGGAGGCGCACGGACTGCCGCATCTCCTCCATGCGCACGAGGTAGCGGCCCGTCACGTCCGCGCTCTCCGCGAGCGCGACGTCGAACTCGAGCCGGTCGTAGACCGCGTAGGGTCGGTCCTTGCGGAGGTCGCGCTTCAGGCCGGCCGAGCGGAGCATCGGCCCGGTGACGCCGTGGGTCACGCAGTCGGTCGCCTTCAGGGTCCCGAGGTCGTCGCAGCGCTTGCGGAAGATGTCCGAGCCGAGGCACAGCTGGTCGTACTCGACGAACCGGGCGGTGAGCCAGTCGAGCACCTTGCGGGCGTGGTCCGTGAATCCGGGGGGCAGGTCGCTCCGCACCCCGCCGACGCGCATGTACTCGTAGGTCATCCGCGCGCCGGTGAAGCTCTGGAACAGGTCGAGGACGAGGTCCCGGTCCCGCATCCCGTAGAGGAACGGGCTCATCAGCCCGAGGTCCTGGACGAACGCGGCGTACCACATCAGGTGGGAGGCGATCCGCTGGAACTCGTCGCACAGCACCCGGAGGTACTGCGCCCGCTCCGGCGGCTCGAGATGGAGCGCCTCTTCCGAGGCGATGATGTAGAGGTGCTCCCAGGCGAACCCGGCGACGTAGCAGCACCGGTCCATGAGGGTGATGACCTCGTTGTAGTGCCGGTCCTCGCTGATCTTCTCGATCCCGCGGTGGAGGTAGCCCATCTCGGGATCGACGTCGACGATGATCTCCCCGTCGATCAGGACGCGCAGGTTCCACAGGCCGTGCGTCATGGGGTGCTGGGGCCCCATGTTGATCCACATCTCAGACATGGCGCGTCTTCACCTCGAGCTCCTCGGGCTCGTGCAGCTTGAACGTCCGGAGGAGCGGGCGGAACTCGTAGCCGTCCGGCGTCAGGAGGTGCCGGAGGTCGGGGTGATGGTCGAACTCGATGCCCACGAGCTCCCAGGCCTCGCGTTCGTGCCAGTTGGCGCTCGGCCAGACGCCGCTCGCGGACTCGACGTGGGGGTCGTCCGCCGGCACGTCCGTCGACAGGAAGAGGTACTGGCGCCGGTCGTCCGACCACACGACGTAGAAGACCTCGCGGTGATCGGTCCAATCGATCCCCCCGACCATCGACAGGTGCCGGAACCCGAGCGCGTCCCGGACGGCCCGGAACAGCTCGAGCGCCCCGGACCGCTCGAACCGGATCCGTCCGGCGCTCCGGGGGAAGGCCTCGACGCCGAGCAACCGATCGCCGAGCGCGGGGCCGAGCGCCGCTTTGAGGTCGTCCGGCTCCATCCCCACCGTTCCCTGACGCTCGTCCCGGGTCTACTCCTTCCGTTCGCGGATCAGCTTCTCCAGTTCGAGGATCCCGTCCAGCATCGCTTCGGGGCGCGGCGGGCAGCCCGCGATGTACACGTCGACGGGGACGAGCTTGTCGACGCCCGGAACGACGGAGTACGCGGTCCGGAACGGCCCGCCCCCGGTCGCGCAGTTGCCCATCGCGATCACCCACTTCGGCTCGGGCATCTGCTCGTAGAGCGTGATCAGCTTGTGCGCGACCTTCCAGGTCACGGTGCCGTTGACGATCATCACGTCGCACTGGCGGGGCGAGGAGCGCGGTACGACGCCGAACCGCTCGGCGTCCCAGCGCGCGCCGAACGCCGCCGCGAACTCGATCGCGCAGCACGCGAGCCCCCAGTGGAGCGGGAAGAGCGAGTTGCGACCGGCCCAGTTGAAGACCGGTCGAATGACCTTGGTCTGGCCCTGCTCGACGATCAGCGACCCCAGCGCCTCCTTCGCTGCCGGGATGAACTCCTTCGAGCGCAGGGTCTCGATCTCGATGAACGGCACGGCCGGCTGATCGACCATCGGGAGACCGCTCTGCAGCTCGAGCGAGGCCCCGGGAGGGACGACCGGGCGCGCGGGCGAGCTCGCGGATACGGGGGCGCTCATACTACCCACTTCTTCTCCCCGCTGAGCGCGTAGTAGATCCCCGTGATCGCGAGTCCGGTGAACCCGGCGGCGATGAACACCGGGTACCAGCTCGAGTTCACGCCGCGGAACGTGAGCCCCCAGAGGGCCAGGATGAAGCCGAGCACGTCCACGGCCACGAAGATGATCGCGAACGTGTAGTGCTGGGTGGGGAAGTCGATCTGGGCCTCGCCTTCCGCCTCCTCCCCGCACTCGTACGTCGTGAGCTGAAGGTACGACTGTCGCCGCTTCGCCCCCATCAGGTGATTCGCGATGAGCGAGCCCGCGCCGAACGCCCCGGCGATCAGGGCGAAGACGAGGAACGTGACGACTCCCGCTTCCATCGGTCCCACTCCCCGCTCGCCGAGTACGTACGTTGGACCCTCGGCGGCTATTTAACGGAAGCCGGCACGGGAATCGCCGCGGGCGCCGCGCTCCCGAGGAACGTCGGGGTCCTCGGGAAGTCGTTATCCGAAGCATGGGGGTCGCGCGCGCCGGAATGCGCGTCGCGTCCTTCCGCTCGCCCGTCGAGCTCACCGGAGCTCACGTGCGGCTGGTACCGCTGGAGCGAAGCCACGCGGGGCCTCTCGCCGCGGTCTGGGCGAACCCCGACGTGAACCGGTATCTGATCGGCCTCGTGCCGGGCCCCGATCGCTCGGACCTTCGTCCGCTCGTGGAGTACCTCCTGGCCCAGCAGGAGCGCGGGACCGACCTCGCGTTCACCACGGTGCGCGCTTCCGACGGACGGCCGATCGGGATGACCCGATACCTCCACATCGACCGGCCGAACGACGCGGTCGAGATCGGCGGGACCTGGCTCGACCCCGCCGTCTGGAGAACGCCGTGCAACACCGAGTCGAAGATCCTCCTCCTGCGCCACGCCTTCGAGATCGAGGGGGTCCATCGGGTTTGCCTGCAGACCGACTCGCGCAACGCGCGCTCCCGGACCGCGATCGCGCGGCTCGGTGCTCGGCAGGAGGCCGTCCTCCGGGACGACCGACGGCTGGCCGAGAACGG